>CAIYTL010000102.1 GCA_903929105.1 uncultured Micrococcales bacterium
TGAAAATCATAACCTAAAAATTAGGGCGGTGCAAACTGCTCGCTGGGGTGTCGCCCTTGAGGTTGCAACTGTGGTTGATTGCTAGAGTTATTTCAGATTTCATTCGAAAGGGCGCTCGTGGTTAACTATCGCATCGGCAGCAGTGGGCCACTGGAATGGCTAGCAGCCTACGGTTTCGTGGTTATTGCTTTTCTGGCGCTAGCTTTTGCCGTCGTCGCTCCCCTGTGGATTTGGGCTTCAAATATTCACGACCGCTGGCCCGTTTATAGCAAAAACCAACGAGTTAGAGCTCTGGGTTGGTATTTTCTCTTTATTGGGGTGTCGGCCTTTTGCATCTGGCGATCCACCTACTTGGCAGCCGGCTAGCGGCAAAACCAGGCGAAAGGTTAGCTGTGTGACCCGAGGCGCCAGCTCCACCGCGGATCATGACCGCTATAGGCAGATTCGCCATGAACCACTAGGTCGACGCCAGCAATCTCATCAGTCGAAGTAATGCGCATACCAATCGTTTTTTGAATGCACCAGCCGATTGCATAACTGAGGCAGAATGCATACGCCAAGACCGTGAATGCGCCAATAGCCTGTCTGCCGAGTTGATCAAACGTGCCAGTGTAAATCAGGCCTGAGCCGTTAGCGAAGAATCCCAAAAATAGGGTGCCCACCAAGCCGCCAACCAAGTGCACGCCGACAACGTCAAGTGAATCATCGAAACCAAGAATGAACTTGAGTTCGATAGCCATAGCGCAGACCAGTCCGGCAATAGCTCCTAGAACAAGTGACCAAACCGGCGTTAGATAGCCACAAGCTGGGGTAATCGCTACCAAGGCTGCCACTGCGCCAGACCCTGCGCCAACCGATGTAGCTTTGCCGTGTTTGAGCTTCTCATAAAGGCTCCAAGTAAGCATTCCGGCAACTGGAGACGCAAGTGTGTTTATGAACGACAGTGTTGCCGTGCCGTTTGCCGCAAGCGCTGAACCAGCGTTAAACCCAAACCACCCAAACCACAATATTCCAACGCCGATTAGCACAAGTGGCACGTTGTGCGGCGCATGCATTCCCTTAGCAAAGCCGAAGCGTTTGCCTACAACTAGGGCAAGAGCCAAAGCCGACGCTCCAGAAGCAATCTCGACGG
This sequence comes from uncultured Micrococcales bacterium, assembly GCA_903929105.1. Lineage (GTDB taxonomy): Bacteria > Actinomycetota > Actinomycetes > Actinomycetales > Microbacteriaceae > Rhodoluna. Next base: position 1,133 of record CAIYTL010000102.1, read on the forward strand.
CGGTACCACCAGCAAAGTCGAGAACTCCGACACGATAAACCAGCCATCCGCCATTAAACATCTTGCCTTCGGCATTGGTCTGAAAGTTGAAGATCCACGAAGCCACCGGAAAATAAACTAATGTTGCCCAAACTCCCGCAAACAGCATCCAGGAGCCAAACTTTGCACGGTCGGCGATTGCACCCGAGATTAGAGCCACAGTGATGATGGCGAATGTGCCTTGAAAGCCTGCGAAAACCAGATTTAGGCCGTTGTTAGAGACCTGTGCGTCGTTTAGGGCTCCCGCGAGAAAGACTTGGTTTAAGTCAATACCGAAGACGCCGTCCCAACCCACGTAGTTGCCATGATCAGCATTGCCAAAGCTCATTGCGTAGCCAAAAATCACCCACATTACGCCAACAAGAGCAATTGAGCCGAAGCTCATCATCATCATGCTCACAACACTGCTCGCGCGCACTAAACCACCATAAAAGAATGCAAGGCCTGGCGTCATAAAAAGAACCAGGGCTGAGCAAATAATGAGGAAACCGGTGGCGTCGCTGTTCATCGTTCTAGTTTGCCAGCTGCA
>CAIYTL010000103.1 GCA_903929105.1 uncultured Micrococcales bacterium
CCACCGCAGAGCAATTTCAACTTGGCAGTTTCGCTTCACATCTTGGGTGACCATGTTGCCTGAAGCGTCAAGAACTGGAACAGTCTCGGTGAACTCGCCCTCACCTTGCAGGCGCCAAACGTCGGTAATGCCAGAGTCTGGGGCTAGAAAGTCGACGTACTCTGCCAACCCACCGTCGAACTTGAACTTCTGAACATCGCTAACTTCGCCCCGCTGGTCATCAATGGTCAGTTGGAGGCCCGGAACGAGAAAGGCCGTCTGGCGGGCACGAGCAACTAGCTCGTCGGCGGCAAATGCCGCATCTTTGATGAAGATTTGAGGGTCAGACCAGTAACGAACTCTAGTGCCTGTGACGCTCTTGGCTACTTTGCCAATTGTCCGCAGCGGGCTTCCGTCTTCAGATGCGACGAACGGATTGTTTGGCGCGATTCCCTTGCTGTCATCGAAAACGCCTGGCTCGCCGCGTCGAAACGACATAGCCCATGTCTTGCCATCGCGATCGACCTCAACATCAAGGCGCTCACTAAGAGCGTTTACGACCGACGCACCAACACCGTGCAGGCCTCCAGAAGCAGCATATGAACCAGAGCCGAACTTGCCACCGGCGTGCAACTTAGTGAACACAACTTCAACGCCGCTCAAACCGGTCTTGGGCTCGATGTCTACTGGAATACCGCGGGCGGCATCGGTGACTTCAACGCTTGAGTCAGCGTGAAGGCGAATGCCGATTTCTGAGCCGTGACCCGCAAGCGCCTCGTCTACCGAGTTGTCGATGATCTCCCAAAGGCAGTGCATCAGGCCGCGACTGTCAGTTGAGCCGATGTACATTCCTGGGCGTTTGCGTACCGCCTCGAGCCCCTCTAGAACAGATAGGTGGCGAGCGGAGTATTCAGTGTTTGGCACCAAAGAATGGTAACTCGCCCGAGCTTCAATAGAGCTGACTGACACGGTGCGGAAAAAATGGTGCAGACATAGCGAAATACTTCGCAGTTAGCGAAATCAGGAGCAATAGTCAGTTATTAAGCGTTGCAATGTGGTGAGATAGTCTCAGCACGAAAGGATCACCATGACATCGCTAGAAATTGAAGAGCAAGACGAGCAGGTAAAGCCAAGCTTGACTCACCAGCTAACGGCCGCCGACCGCTGTGACGCTTGTGGAGCCCAAGCGTATGTTCGTGTTGAACTAGTCACTGGTGAATTGCTTTTCTGCGGCCACCACGCAAAAGAAAATGAAGCAAAGCTGCGCCCTATCGCTGTGAAATGGCACGACGAAAGCGACAAGCTGCTAAGCAAATAATCTAGTTTTTTGGCGACTCTAGTTGCCACACACCCGCAACGATTTCATCGATCTTGCGGGTGTTTTCATTTTTGAGATCTTCGTTAGATAGGTTCAGCAGATCGCAAATTATTGAATCGGCTAAAGCCGGGTTCTTTGCAAGTAATGGACCGTGAAGCCAAGTGACGATTGCACTGTGAATGCGCATCGTTTGATTGATCTTGGTGCTCGTGTTCTTATAGCCGAGAACCCTTAGCCCTTCGAAACCTTCAAGGCAAAATTCCGACACGGTTCTGGGTAGCTTTTCTGGTTGAACAGACTTCGCACGTGCTTGCGCAACCTGATCGGCACCAGAAGCTACGGCAAGCGCAGCGTGGTTTACTGCAAAGTCCAGAAAATCTTGTGCAAGGTTCGGCCAATCTGAAAGGCAAGCCTGCCACGCGGCTAAACTGCCGTGCCCCAGCAACAAAAAATTAGCTTTCGACGCTGAAAGCTCAGCTTGGCTGGAAACAGAAACAATTGAAGAACTGTGACCGGCCCATTTGAGTCGCTGTTGCAAAACAAAAAGGTTTGCCTGATCTGCGTTCAGGTTAAGACGATCTGCAAAGACTGTAGCTAACACCAAATGAGTCATCGGTCAACGTCCTCAGGATCGGTGAAGCCCAGCGCTCGCCTAGTGCGACGCATTGAGTCTGCCGAAAAAATAACAGTCTTGTGACCGATTCTCGGTTTAGGCAAACTGAAAAAGCTCTGCAAAGCTTCGTCTAGGTCTTCTATAACTTTGCCAACTGGAATCTCGTGATAGGCCAGCAAAAGTGCCGCTTCGGCAACGTTGAAACCTGTTACGACATCGGCGTGCGAGAGGTTAGCAAGGTCAACTGACCATAGCCACGAAGGGTCATGCACGTCAGTGCCGATGGCCAACATGATTTGCTCGGTGTTACTGGCCAAGTTATCGAGATTCAACTGAAAACTTGCGGGGTTTTGAACCAAAATAAACTCAACAGATTCGCCATTAACCTCTTTGATTTCGCCGCGCGCAAACACCGGTGGCAACGAATTCAGAGTCTGAACTGCGAGTTCGCTGTCGAATTTGCCGCTCAGCAATCGTTGAGAGGTTTCAAGCGCCGCAACTGCGTCAACAGCAAAATGCAAGCCTCGGTTCGGCAAAGTAATTTGAATTGGTTCGCCATCATTGATGACGACACCAAGGTCTAGCTCATGCACAGCAATGGCAGTTGTCTGAGATTCTGGGCGATCTAATTTGGGCAAGTATGTTGGCGCCGTGCCCAAACCGCTGCGCCCACTGCTCAGCACATTCTCGCTAAGGCCAAACCAACTAACATTGTTCATTCCAACGCTATCGGCCAACATCCAGATTATGTTTTGGTCATCGGCATTCAGCACGACGCCCTCTGTCGCCGACTCGCCAACGATTGCCAAATCACGCCGAACGAAAGCGGGGTCTTCGAATCGGTCCAGCTGATCTTCTAATACGTTGAGAATCGTTGCAAAGCGAGGTTTTACTCGCTTGACTATAGCTGCAGCGTGAGCTTCATCCATCTCTAAAATTGCAATGTCACCAGCAACCTCAGCTCGCAAGTTTGCCCGTTCGAGAATAGACGAATAAAAGCCCTGCTCGATGTTAGCTGTTGACGGGTTGGTGAACACACTTAGCCCGTGTGCGCGAACAATCGCGACGGTCATTTTAGTTGTGGTTGATTTTCCGGCGGAACCTGTGATGATCACCAAACCATGTTCAAACGAACCCAACACTTTAGCCAAAAGGCCAGGTGCTATTTTGCTGAGCACTAGACCCGGCAAAGCAGATCCGCCACCCGGCCGAACAAGACGCACCGCAACGCGCACTAGGCGCCCGATAAGAATTGCCAGCAGGTAACGCAAGCTGTTCCTAGTTGTCTAGATAGTCGCGAAGCAACTGTGAACGTGAAGGGTGGCGAAGCTTAGACATTGTCTTTGACTCAATCTGGCGAATACGCTCGCGAGTTACTCCGAACTCTTCACCGATCTGGTCAAGAGTTTTTTGCACGCCATCACCGAGTCCGAATCGGCTACGAATCACTCCAGCTTCACGAGGGTGCAATGAATCTAGAATGCGCTCAAGTTCACGCTGCAGCATGCTGTAGCCAACAGCTTCTGCCGGCGCAACTGCTTCGGTATCTTCGATCAGGTCGCCGAATTCGCTGTCGCCATCTTCACCCAAAGGTGTCGAAAGTGAAATAGGTTCGCGACCGTACTTTTGAACTTCAACAACTTTTTCGGGAGTCATGTCAAGCTCGCGTGCCAACTCTTCGGGAGTTGGTTCGCGACCTAGGTCTTGAAGCAACTGTCGTTGAACTCGAGCGAGTTTGTTGATTACTTCAACCATGTGCACTGGAATACGAATGGTTCTAGCTTGGTCAGCCATTGCACGAGTAATCGCCTGGCGAATCCACCAAGTGGCATATGTTGAGAACTTATAACCCTTGGTGTAATCGAACTTCTCGACAGCACGAATCAGACCTAGGTTGCCCTCTTGAATCAGGTCTAGAAACTGCATGCCGCGACCTGTGTAGCGCTTTGCAAGGCTAACTACGAGTCGGAGGTTCGCCTCGAGCAAGTGGCTCTTGGCACGTTGGCCGTCTTTTGCCACCCAACGCAAATCGCGCTTTGTGTCTTCATCAAGTGTTAGATCGGTGCCCAACTTCTCTTCGGCGAATAGACCAGCTTCAATGCGCTTGGCCAGGTCAACTTCAAGCTCAGCGTTTAGCAGGGCAACTTTGCCGATCTGCTTCAAATAGTCTTTAACAGGGTCAGCGGTAGCGCCGGTGATAGAAGTCGATTGTGCTGGAATGTCTTCTTCTTCACGGTTCGAAAGCACAATCGCACCTTCGGGCGCGTTGATAGCCACCTTGTCGTCATCTTCTTCGGGGCCCAGCTCGGCAACCGGAATCTCTTCGGCAATGGCGACTATGTCAACAGCGGCTGCTGCTTCGCTAACGATGTCGTCAACATCGATCTCATCCTCGTCTTCGAGCTCGTCGTCGTCGCCCTTAGGCGCTTTTGACTTTGCCGCTTTGGTTTTTGTCGCTACAGATGCAGCCTTGGCTGGTGCTGCCTTTTTAGCGGCAGGCTTCTTGGCTTCGGCAATCTCTTGTTCCTCGCTGACAGCCTGTTTCAATTCCAGTTCTTCGTTGAGTGAGGTAACCGACAGATAAACTCGTTTCAAAAGTATA
>CAIYTL010000104.1 GCA_903929105.1 uncultured Micrococcales bacterium
CAGCCGTGGCGTCAACATCATCCACGCGCAGCGTATAAACCGCGCTCACACCTGCACCTTCAGAAACCACGGATGCCGGCTCGACCAGCTCAACTGCCGCCGCGCCCGACAGCACGTTGATGATTGTATTGCCGCAAACAAACACGGCAGAGACATCATCGCTAAACACCTGTTTTGCGCCTAGCTTTGCACCATAAAAGTCGATGCTGGCAGCAAGGTTGTGTGCGACCAAAGTTATGGCAAACAGTTCGTCGTCGAATAAACCCTTGGTTTTGGCGCTCTGCTGCAGCTGAATGACGTTGCCCTCTGGGTCAACGACATCTTGATAGGTGAAGGCTCCGTAGGTCGCAGACCCCTCAGCAAAGCTCGCGAGTGTGTGGGCGGTGCGTTGTTTTGCGGCTGGGAGGTCATCCGTTGTGAACACAGGCTTGATGGCAACCTCAGACTGTTTCGGCAGCTGAGCTGTCAGGGGAGTCTCGTAGCGATATTCTTCGGGCAGCAGGTGCAGCAGCAAGCTGTTGCCGCTGCCGCTAACTTCAGCGAAATCGGCCGAAGCGTTGCTGACCGTGCCATTGAATAACGCACGATAAAACTCAGTCTGGGCGGCAAGGTCAGAAACCCACAAAACGATTTTGCTCATGCAAAGATGATATCTTCGAACCAGGGCCTTGCCAAAGAAAGACTTTCAAAATGAGCGATAAACCACGCGGGGCCAGAGGCTCGCAGGTGCGCTCAAGCGGCGCAACAGTTGAGATTCGAAACGCGAACCAACCGGGATGGTCGGGCAAAGTCGACGCAGCTAAATATGCGGCGATGCGCGATGCGCTAATGGCGATTCTGCCTCGAACCAAACCAGGCCTCACACAGGCCGAGATGCGAAACAAGGCTGTGTTTCACTTGCCATCGCACGTCTTTCCTGGCGGCGCAAAAGCCGACTGGTGGGCTAAGTGCGTGCAGCTAGATCTCGAAGCCAAGGGTGTCATCGAGCGTGAGCGCGATGCGCGGCCCTTGCGTTGGCACCGGGTTTAGAGCGATCTAAAAGTCTGTGCTCGCAACCTCAGTTGCGCCCGAAGCAATCGCTTCGAAGACTTTGTCGATGACGTGCTGCGGGGTCATTCCTTGGGGGAATGCCGGCGCAACGCCAAACACTGCGCGGCTTGCGAGGCCGGTTTCGGTGTGACCTGGGCGGGCGTCGATGACTCGAATGCCAAGTCGCCTTGCCTCGGGGCTTAGCGCTTTGAGCCAAGCCGAGTGCGCAGTTTTGCTGGCGGTGTAGGCAGGCATTCCCGTGAAAATCTTTTCGGCAACCACGCCCGTGATCGACAGCACCACTGGTTCGCGCTCCGATTGCGCTAGCACTGGCAGCAGGGCGCTAATCACCGCGGATGGCCCCAAATGATTCACCTGCATGAGTTTTTGGGCGTCGCTAGCACTCGTGGTGGCCGCTGGCCCGAACCCCACTACGCCTGCTGTGTTGATGATGGCGTCGAGTTTGACGCCTGAAGTGCTTAGGTAACCTGTGAGGGTGGCGATTGACTCGGCGCTTTCAAGGTCGAGCAGCAAAGCCTGGGCAAGGCCAGCTGGCAGGTTTGCTGCGCTCTCGTTGCTGCGCGCTGTGCCAATCACGTTTGCGCCCATCGCCATGAGTTTTTCGGCTGTTAGTCGGCCGAAAACACCGTTTGCGCCAATCACTAAAACTGTGCTGCCTTGAAGGTTCATGAGCTCAAGTCTAGGCAAGCTCGCGCGTTAAAAATCGTCACAAAAGGTTACTTAAAGTAATAAAAACCGTCACAGATTTTCTAATTACTAAAGTTTCAAATAACTGGCGCAACTGGCCAGCTTGAAACCCAACTGTTTAGGAAAACCTCTTAATGTCTGTTCTTCACGAAGTGCTTTCGGCCAACGAAGCATATGCCGCCAGCTTTGGCGCAAAATCTGAACTTGCTTTGCCACCAGCGCGCGGCTTTGCGATTCTTACCTGCATGGACGCCCGCCTTGACCCAGCTAAGTACGCTGGCCTTTCAGAAGGTGACGCTCACGTAATTCGCAACGCCGGTGGCCGTGCATCTGACGACGCCATTCGTTCGCTCGTGATCTCTTACAAACTTCTTGGCACCAAAGAGTGGTTCGTTATTCACCACTCAAACTGTGGCATGGAGTTTTTCACCGATGAGGTCATTCGCGGCCTTCTTGCAAACAGCCTAGAGACTGCCGCTCTTGGCGCAGAAGGTTTCTATGACGTAGGCACCGGCCCAGGTTCAGCCGAAGCTAAGTACATCGACTGGCTAACCATCAGCGAGCAGGCTCAGAGCGTTACCGAAGACGTCGCTCGCATCAAGGCTCACCCGCTAGTGCCAGCAGGCATTCCGGTTTATGGCTACATCTATGACGTGACCACCGGTCGTTTTGGTTGAGGTTCCAACCGCAACTGCCGCCGGAGCCGCAAAGTAACAAACCCTC
>CAIYTL010000105.1 GCA_903929105.1 uncultured Micrococcales bacterium
TGCTCTGCGGTGGGGAACTGGCTATGACACCACCGTAAAGTCTTATGTCAACATCATCGCAACGCCGAAGGGCGGCAGCCACATTGCTGGTTTTGAAGCCGCACTTTTGAAAACTCTCAGAGCTCAAATCGAAGCTAACTCGCGCAAACTCAAGCCAGGCAACGACAAAGTCGAAAAAGATGACATTTTTGCGGGGCTTACTGCCGTCGTCGCGGTTCGTCTTGCCGAGCCCCAGTTTGAGGGTCAAACCAAAGAAATTCTTGGCACTCCAGCGGTGCGAAACATTGTTGCAAACGTTATTAACGCTAAGCTCACTGAACGTCTTGAGAGCACCAAGCGAGACGACAAAGCTCAGGCAAGTTTGCTGCTAGAAAAAGTTGTTGCCGAAATGAAGGCACGCATTTCAGCTCGCACTCACAAAGAGACACAGCGGCGAAAGTCTGCCCTAGAAAACTCTTCTTTGCCAACCAAGTTAGTCGATTGTCGTTCTCAAGAAACCCAAGGCACTTAGCTTTTCATCGTCGAGGGTGACTCTGCGCTTGGAACCGCGAAACTTGCTCGTAATAGTGAGTTTCAGGCCCTCTTGCCAATTCGCGGAAAAATTCTAAATGTTCAAAAAGCTTCAATCAGCGACATGCTTTCAAATAACGAGTGCGCCTCAATCATTCAGGTCATTGGTGCCGGTTCTGGCCGAACATTTGATATCGACCAGGCTAGATACGGCAAAGTCATTTTGATGAGCGACGCCGATGTCGATGGTGCGCACATTCGCACATTGTTGCTGACCCTGTTTTTCAAATACATGCGGCCGATGATCGAACATGGTCGAGTGTTTGCCGCTGTTCCGCCGTTGCATCGTGTGGTCATAATGAACCCTGGCACCAAGCCCAATGAAACGGTGTACACCTATTCGCAGGCTGAACTAGAGACACTTCTGGCAAAACTCGAGAAAGCCGGCAAGCGCTATCAAGAACCAATTCAGCGTTACAAGGGTCTCGGCGAGATGGATGCAGATCAGCTAGCCGAAACTACGATGGATAAATCGCATCGCAGCCTTCGTCGAGTGACAATGGCAGATGCAGCAGCAGTCGAGAACATGTTCGAGCTGCTGATGGGGAATGAGGTCGCACCACGACGTGATTTTATTGTTGATTCAGCCGATACATTTGAACGTGATCGCATCGATGCTTAAATAGCGCCGATTCCAAATAACAATAGCTAGATGCTCGCCTAAATAGGCGGCTTAGAGAAGCCTTCCAGCTCCGGCAACGACGCTCGACAGGGGAGTTCCAGAACCATCGCGTTTTGCTTTATTCTCTGGCAGTTCTACAGGTTTTCCGTCAGCCGAAGCGGCCGCTACCCTCGATTCAGTTACGCAAGCTAAATAGAGCTCATTTTCGTTGCGAATGAATCGGTGTGAGCGCACACCACCGGTGGCTCGTCCTTTGCCCGGAAACTCGCTGAAGTCAGTGATTTTCGCACTGCCAGGGTCAGTGCCCTTCAACGCATCTGAACTATCGGCCACGGTCAAAACA
>CAIYTL010000106.1 GCA_903929105.1 uncultured Micrococcales bacterium
CTTTGCCGGCATACCTAAACGCCATCGCGGGCCGTGGCGATCACGTTATTACTGTGAACGACTTCTTGGCTAGCTACCAAAGCGACTTGATGGGTCGTGTTTTTCGCGCCCTGGGCATGACAACGGGTTGCATCATTGCCGGGCAAGACCCAGCAGAGCGCCGCAACCAGTACCTCGCCGACATCACCTACGGCACAAACAACGAGTTTGGTTTTGACTACCTTCGCGACAACATGGCTTGGCAAAAAGCCGATTTGGTTCAGCGCGGCCAGTTCTACGCAATCATCGACGAGGTTGACTCGATTCTTATCGACGAGGCTCGCACACCTTTGATCATCTCGGGCCCGTCATCGGGTGAGGCTAACCGCTGGTTCGCTGAGTTTGCAAAAATCGCTGAGCGTTTGCAACCGGTAATCGACTATGAAATCGACGAAAAGAAGCGCACCATCGGCATTCTTGAACCGGGTATCGAAAAAGTTGAAGACTACCTAGGCATTGACAACCTTTATGAATCGGCCAACACACCGCTGATTTCATTCTTGAACAACTCGATTCGTGCCAAGGCTCTCTTCAAGCGCGACAAAGACTATGTCGTTATGAACGGCGAGGTTTTGATCGTTGACGAGCACACCGGCCGCATTCTTGCTGGCCGTCGCTACAACGAGGGAATCCACCAGGCCATCGAAGCCAAAGAGGGCGTCGAGGTCAAGGCCGAGAACCAGACTCTGGCAACGGTTACCCTGCAGAACTATTTCAGACTCTACAACCGCATCTCGGGCATGACCGGAACCGCAGAAACCGAAGCCGGCGAGTTCATGAGCACCTACAAGCTGGGTGTTGTGCCGATTCCAACCAACCGGCCGATGATTCGCAAGGACCACTCTGACCTCATCTATAAGAACGAACAGGTCAAGTTCGACATGGTCGTAGCTGACATTGTTGAACGTCACAAAACTGGCCAACCGATTTTGGTGGGAACCACCTCGGTTGAAAAGAGCGAGTATCTTTCAAAGCTTTTGGCCAAAGAGGGCGTTCGCCACGAAGTTTTGAATGCTAAAAACCACGCTCGAGAAGCCGCAATCGTAGCTCAGGCGGGTCGCTTTGGTGCAGTAACAGTTGCGACCAACATGGCTGGTCGAGGCACCGACATCATGCTCGGTGGTAACAGCGAGTTCTTAACCGTCGAAGCAGTGGCAAAAACCGGTTTGAATGCCGAAGAAAACCCGGCTGAATACGAGGCCGCTTGGGCCAAGACTTTCGCAGAGATCAAAGAGAAGGTCGCCGAAGAAGCCGATAAGGTTTTGGCTGTTGGCGGTCTGTACATCTTGGGCACCGAGCGCCACGAGTCGCGCCGCATCGACAACCAGTTGCGTGGTCGTGCCGGCCGTCAGGGTGACCCTGGTGAATCGCGTTTCTACCTTTCGCTAACTGATGACTTGATGCGTCTATTCAACTCTGGCGCAGCCAGTGCCTTGATGAACCGTCCTGGAATTCCAGACGACGTAGCAATCGAATCGAAACTGGTTAGTCGTGCCATCGCAGGTGCGCAAGGCCAGGTCGAAGCTCGAAATGCTGAGATTCGCAAAGATGTTCTGAAATACGACGACGTGCTCAATCGTCAGCGCGAGGCCATCTATGGCGATCGCCGCCACATTCTTGAAGGCGATGACATTGCTTCACGCGTCGACGAGTTCTTGGCCGCAGCTATCGCTGCAATCGTTGACACCCACATCATCGAAGCATCGGGCAAAGACTGGGATCTCGACGCACTTTGGGCCGAGCTTCGTCAGCTTTACCCAATCTCGCTTGAAATCAGCGAGGTGCTTGCCGAGGCTGGCACCCGCAACCGCTTGACCAAAGCTTGGCTGACCAACGAGATTGTCAGCGATGCTCGCATTGCTTACATTCGCCGCACCGATTCAATCGGCGAAGAAGCCATGCGCGAACTTGAGCGTCGCGTTGTGCTCTCGGTTATCGACCGCAAGTGGCGCGACCACCTTTATGAAATGGACTACCTAAAAGAGGGCATTGGCCTTCGCGCTATGGCACAGCGCGACCCGCTAGTTGAATATCAGCGCGAGGGTTACGCAATGTTCCAGCAGATGATGGGTGCGATTCGTGAAGAGGTGAGCGGCTTTATGTTCAACCTCGAGGTTCAGATCGAAGAGACCCCTGACCACACCGAAGTTGCTGCCAAGGGTCTTGAGCGCCCTGCATCAAATCAAGCGCAGCTAACTTACACCGCACCCGATGAAGATGGTCACGCCGAAACCACTGCAGCCCAAAACCGCAGCGCTTCAGCGAAACCTGCGGCTGGCAAGCCGAACAATGGCAAAGGCAGTTCGTTCTTTAAGAGCTAGAGCACCGAAACGTTGGTTGCCCGCCATCGTGAATGAATCGGTTCAAGCCGAATCGTAACTGCGCGGGTTCTGGCCCTTGAGCTAAGAAGCACGACTGACTCTATAACGCCAAGCGCAGGTGACTCTGTGTGAACTCGGGTAACCGAAAACTTTGGAACGAGTTTAGGAATGCCCGCTGCTGCATCGGCGCGAGCTTTGATCACCTGACGGGCACGAAGCTTCTCATAAACCTGGTCTGAAACAATCGCCGCCAAATGGTCAACCGGGCGAGCACCTGAAATCACTTCGACTATGAGAGTTGCGATTGAAGGCAAAATCTCAATTGGGTTGGGCATGCGATCTAAGTCTTCTTGAGTGACTGTTTGAGGCCCCTCGTCAAAGAAATTTGAGCGGGCTCTTGCAGCCGAATTTTGCGCAGCAACTATTGCCTTTGCGGTTCTTTTGCTTGCATTCATAACTGCGCCTTTCTGTGCTCCCCGTCTTTGTTGAGAGCAAAACTATTGCCTTTGCCTGTGATTTTGCTCCGAAAACTAAAAATTGTGCATAACTTTGAGATTTATTTTGGGGGAGCGGTATTCAGCCGCCTAGCTGTGCATAACTTTTTTCACGGATGCCCCTCGGCCCATAAGTTTTTGCCAAGGCAACAACTAAAACAGGAGGGCACAAGTGAGCCGCATTGAACCAGTAAAACCTGCGACCAAGTTTCGCAAACCGTTTCGCACTAAAAGAAACTCGAGCATCGCCGCGGTGGTGATAGTTGTGATCAGCGTGGTTGCGATAAACATTGCAATCAAGCAGCTGAGCGGTGCGCGCGAATACCTTGTGGCTGCGGGGCCAGCTGCCGAAGGTTTGCCGCTCAACCGGTTGACGACTAAAACGATTTCACTAAATTTGGGTGAAGCTAGCGGCGATTATTTCGCAGCTGGAGCCAAACTAGACGGGCTCGAGTTAGGCCAACCGTTGGCAGCGGGCGACCTATTGATGAAGCGCGATGCGGTGCCCTCAAACCCCAAGAATCAAATGGTTCACCTAGCTATAAGCGCTAAAAATGCTCTGCCAAGCCAACTCGAACCGGGAACCAGAGTTGACCTCTGGGCTGCCGTAAACGATGGTGGCGGGCAGTTTGGCGAACCCCAGGTGATTGCCCAGCAGGTTCAGGTTTATGCAACTTCGGGCAGCTCAGGGTTATTTGGCGATGGCGTCAACAAAATCGAAATCGCAGTGAATCAACAATTGGTGAAGCCCATTTTGGCTGCGGTGTTGCACGCTGACGCGATTTCAGTGGTTGCTACCGAAGGGGTTGGCTAGCGGTGCTTCGACTCTTTGAAGGTCGCGAACCTGAATCGGCTGAACCTGTTGAGCAAGAGCTCTGGCCCGCGCTCGAACCGAGGCCTGAGCCCGAGCCGCTGCCCGAGCCGATGCCTGAGCTCGAGCCGATGCCTGAGCTCGAGCCGAGGCCTGAGCTCGAGCCGCTGTCAGCACCAAACCCTGGGCTCAACCCGTCGCTTGAGCCCGACTCCCCACCCGCTCGAGACTCTGCCAAGCTAAGGCCTAAGAGAGTCATTGCGTTTTGCGGTGCTAGCGGGTCGGTGGGCAAGACATCCATAGCCATCAATGTGGCGTTTGAGTTGGCGACTGCTGGTCACCGGGTTGCGATGCTTGACTTAGATGTTTCTGCGCCGAGCTTGTTGACCGCACTCAACCAAGACGCGATCACGGCGGGCCTTTCGGGGGTGCACCGTTTAGTGGGGCAGGGCAGATTTTTTGCCGATGACCTGAATCGTTTCATGATGGTTTTGAACTTTGATGGCGTGAGAGTTTCGGTGTTGCCAGGCTTAGGGGTTGCCGCTCAACCATTTGCACCGGTCGGCGACCTAGCCAAAACTGTTCGCACGGCAATTGACTCGGCTGAAGCAGATTATGTAGTTCTTGACCTGCCCAGCATTTCGAGCGCGCCAGAGGTAGCCACGGCCGCATTGCAGCTTGCTGACTTGAGTTTTTCGATCTGCAATGCAGACCCAATCGGGGTTCAGCGACAGTTATGGCTTCAGAATCAGCTCGAGCAGTTGGCGCTGCCTAATCAGCCCCAACTGGTTGTGAATCGGCTTCGTGACTCGGTTTTGGGGTCAAACGCGAAGCGCCAAATAGCCGACACTTTTGATCGAGTTGCCAAAACCGAAGTGGTTGCTTTTGTGCCCGATGACCCGGCAGTTTTTGACTTAGCCTTGCGAGAGGGCTTGCCTTTGCAGTTGGTCAAAAAGGCTTCACCAGCCCGTCACGCCATTTCTATGTTTGTTCGGCAGGGAATCCTCGGCCAGCGCAGCCAACTTGATTGGCGAGTTGCTCGCAACGGGTAACTAAACTCATTGTGTGTCAACAATTAGCGAGATTATCAAGAGCCATGGGCGCGCTAGCCAAGCCGACCTTGAGTGGCTCAACCTGCTGATTGGTGACTGGCAACTTGTGGCCGACCTGGTTTTTGCAGACCTAGTCTTGTGGGTGCCAACCACGGACGGCGAATTTGTGGCCGTAGCTCACGCCCGCCCTTCAAGTGCAGCCACAGTTTTTTATCGTGACATCACCGGTGAAATTATTCGCAAGCAGTGGGCAGCCTCGGTTCGAGATGCTTTTGCAACGGGCAAAATCGTGGCCCGCGGCTCTGCCGAAAACTATCACAGCACGCTCACCACGTTTAGTTCGATTCCGGTGCGTCGACGCCTTTCGAAGGCCAACGACCAGGTTACCGAGCATCCGATTGCGGTGATTACTCGTCACACTAACTTGGCTGAGGCGAAAGTGCCGAACAAGTTGCAGCTGAACTATTTGCGTTGCGGCACCGACCTGTTACAAATGGTTGCAGACGGCTCGTTCCCTGAGTTCGCCAACCCAACCGGCCCTAAGCGCGGTGCACCACGAGCAAACGATGGCTTACTAAGACTCGATGTGAACGGTGTCATTACATTTGCCAGCCCTAACGGCCTTTCGGCGTTCAACCGATTTGGTGCCAGTGGCGAGCTCGAAGGCAAGTCGCTAATAGAAGCCACCACGCCTGTGCTAAAGAGCAAACTCAAAACTGATCAGAGTTTGCCGGTTTTGCTGGCAGGTCAGGCTGCCTGGAGAACCGACCTCGACTCGCGCAACCTTTCGCTGTCGGTGCGTGCGATTCCGTTGAAAGCCGGGGGCGAACGCATCGGTGCGATCGTGCTGTGCCGCGATGTAACAGAGTTGCGAAACCAAGAGCGCGAGTTGATTACCAAAGACGCAACGATTCGCGAGATTCACCACCGAGTTAAAAACAACCTTCAAACAGTCGCGAGCTTGCTAAGAATTCAATCGCGTCGAACAGACTCTGAAGAAACTAAGTCTGCTTTGGCTCAGGCAATGCGCCGTGTGTCATCTATTGCAGTCGTGCACGACACTTTGGCCTCGGCACTCACTCAAGAGGTGAATTTTGATGAGGTCTTCGACCGCATTTTGGTGTTGGTTAGCGAGCTAGCTTCGTCGCACGGACACAACGTGCGCACCATGATCGACGGCAAGTTCTGGCTGTGTTTGCGGCAGACCAAGCGGGTGGTGCGGACAAGGTCGTGGACTTGGCGGTGAGCCAAGACATGTTCAAGTTTTGGCCTGAGCCTAGTTTTAAAGAGATTGCATTTTTTATAGCGGGTGCGGTCACCATCATGTTTGGTTCTATTCCTCAGCAAGATGTGTTTCAGCGCGTGATGTCTGCCAACAGCATCAAGGCCGCCACGCACGGACCGGTGATTGGTGGCATTTGCTACATCTTGTTTGCGTTTGTGCCCATGTTCTTGGTGGTCAGTGCCATGATC
>CAIYTL010000107.1 GCA_903929105.1 uncultured Micrococcales bacterium
CTTCGAGGCGTGTCAGCGAAGTATCCGGTGATTTTGGGCGGCGCAGCCCTAACTCGCAGCTTTGTTGAGCAAGACCTGGCCGAAATTTTTGACGGTGAGGTGCGTTACGCTCTCGATGCTTTTGTGGGTCTTCGGATTATGGACACCCTCGTGAAGATTAAGCGCGGCGACACCTCAGTTAGCTTGCCGCCGCTTAAGAAGCGACTGGTTGCACCGAAAAACTTGCTGGTGCGCACGGTGCCCGATCTGATGCCTGACCGCAGCGATGTTGCAACCGACAACGAGATTCCGAATGCCCCGTTCATGGGCGTCAGAGTGGTAAAGGGCATTCCGCTTCGCGACTATGCAAGCTTTTTAGATGAACGTGCGACATTCATGGGGCAGTGGGGCCTGAAGCCTTCTAGAGCCGACGACGGTGCCAGCTATGAAGAGTTGGTTGAAACTGAGGGTCGCCCGCGCCTTCGAGCTTGGCTTGATCGCATTCAGACTGAGGGCTGGCTTGAGGCTGCAGTTGTCTACGGATACTTTCCTGCGGTCTCAGAGGGTGATGACCTAGTTATCTTGCACCACGGCCCCGAGAATGCGACCGATGGCGGCTCTGGGGGAGTTCCCGGCACTGAGCGCCTGCGCTTCAGTTTTCCGCGCCAGGCTCGTGACCGACACCTGTGCCTGAGTGACTTCGTTGCCTCGCGAGAAAGCGGCAAGGTTGACGTCGTTCCGTTCCAACTGGTGACCATGGGGGCTCGCATCAGCGAAGAAGCGAACAAACTTTATGCCGCTAACGAATATCGCGACTACCTCGAAATTCACGGCCTTTCAGTGCAGCTGACTGAGGCTTTGGCGGAGTTTTGGCACACGCGCGTTCGCGAAGAACTGGGTTTTGCTGCTGATGACCCCGATGAGCTTGAGGGCCACTTTAAGCTCGACTACCGCGGCGCTAGGTACAGCTTTGGCTACCCGGCCTGCCCTGATCTTGAAGACCGAGTCAAGTTGGTTGAACTTTTGAAACCTGAGGTTATTGGTGTGACGTTGAGCGAAGAACTTCAGTTGCACCCAGAGCAGTCGACTGACGCTATGGTTTTGCACCACCCTGAAGCTAAGTATTTCTCGGTCTAGAATTTGGCTATGACCAACCCGAGTGCATTGTTAGCGAGTCGCGCCAAAGAGCGTGGAGTTGCTAAGAACGTTGATCTGGGTGAAAAACGCACCGCCTATTGGTTTTATCAGAGTGAAAATTCTTCGGATGCTTCGCAAACCGTGGTGATGATTCACGGTTACCGAGGTAATCACCACGGGCTTGAAGCGATTGTTGGCGCTCTTGCTAGTGCAAACGTGATTGTGCCTGACCTGCCTGGCTTTGGTGATTCTGAACCATTTGACCAGAACCATTCAATTGAGCGCTATGCCCGGTGGGTTGGCGAGTTTTTGACGGCTTTGGGCGACTCGGGTGAAATCAATCCGGCCAAAATTACTCTACTGGGGCACTCTTTTGGAACCATCGTGGTGGCAGCTGCGGTTGCCGAGCAGTTAGCTCAGCCGGCCCGTGTGGTGCTGATCAACCCGGTGTCTGCGCCAGCGCTGAGTGGCCCACGGGCTTTGATGACTAAGTTGACTGCTGGTTATTACTGGGCGGGTGGCGCTCTGCCTAACGCGTTGGGCAATGCTTTGCTTGGTAGCCCTTTGATTGTGCGGGGTATGAGCATTCTGTTGGCTAAAACCAACGACAAAAAACTTCGACGCTGGATTCACCGCGAGCACGACCTCAACTTCAGCAACTTTGCCAGCCGCCGGGTTGCACACGAAGGGTTTTTAGCTTCAATCAGCGCAAATGTTGGGCAGTTCGCGAGCCGAATCGCGCAGCCAACTTTGATGATTATCGGCGAGCGCGACGACATTACCTCAGTGGCCGATCAGCACTTGGCCCAAGCAAAGTTTGCCAACGCAACACTTGAGCAGATTGACGGAGTGGGTCACTTGATTCACTATGAAGCTCCTGTGTTGGCAGCTCGACTCATTGAAAACTTCATTGAGGCTGCCAAATGATTGTCGAAAAAGTTTTTTTTGACGCCCGATATATTCGCGTTGACCATCACGACGGCATCAGCCGCTTTTCGGCAGCCCTCTTTGAAGCCCTCAGTTTGCGAGTGAAGGCGGTCGCCGTGATTTGCGACCTTCGCCAACTTGAAAAGCTACCGCAAGGCACCGAATACATCATGGCCAATGACCCTACCTCTTGGCGCGAGCCTTTCATTGCCAGCACGCTAAACAAAGCCGGGGCTAAAGTAGTGTTCTCGCCCATGCAAACTATTGGCAGCTTGGGTCGCCGGTTCAAACTCATCTTGACGCTTCACGATCTCATCTATTACAACCACAAAACACCTCCAGCTGGCTTTAGTGCGGTTATTCGACTGCTTTGGCGCTTGTATCACTTGAGCTATTGGCCTCAACGCTGGCTGCTTAATCGTGCCGACGCCGTCGCAACGGTTTCTGAGAGCACCAAACGGCTCATGCTCGCCAACAAGCTAACCAAGCGGCCAATCTCAGTGATTTATAACGCCGCGGGCTCAGCGAATGCTAAGAACGCCCCTAAGCCACCAGCGAATCGGCCACAGCAAACGCAGAGCTTGATTTATATGGGCAGTTTTATTGGCTACAAGAACGTTGAAGTTTTGATTGCTGGCATGAAATTTTTGCCCGATTTTGAACTGAATTTGCTGAGCCGAATTACACCGTCAAGACGTGATGAGCTCGAAAAGCAAATCGACGCCAAAGGTGGCAAGGTTGTTTTTCACAACGGCGTTAGCGAAGCCGAATATCACGAACAACTTGACCGCGCAGTGGCCCTGGTTTCAGGCTCAAGAGACGAAGGTTTCGGAATTCCGTTGGTCGAAGCAATGTCACGCGGCATTCCGGTTGTGGTCAGCGACATTGAGATTTTTCGGGAGATTGGCGGCTCGGCTGCGCTCTATTTTGATCAGAACAGTGCGGTTGACTTTGCTGACCAAGTTCGCCAGTTAGATGCAAACTCAGTCTGGCAAGCCCGTTCAAAAGCGTCAATCGAGTGGGCAAGTCGCTTTGACTGGAACAAATCTGCATCAGCTCTCATGCAAATGATTGAACGGCTTTAGACGCTAGATTTCTGGCGCCGCCAATGTTTGCGGCGCATAGTCGGCTACCTGCCAAACACCGTTGCGATGCTCAAGAATGCTCATGCTCGCGTTGCCGAGCCGCTCACCTTCGCGAGGCAACTCGTTATTGCTCACGATTCGCAATAGTTTGCGAATCAAGGCACCGTGTGAAACCGTCAAAACCCGCTGCCCGGCATAGCTGACTGCCAGTTTGTCTAACAGGTCTAGCGAGCGATTTCTAAGCTCTTCAAGAGTTTCGGCGCCCGGCACTGCGTTGGTATCAGCATATTTGGCTCGCCACTCTTCATAGAGCAAACCTTCGGCCTCGCCAAACGAACGCTCTAACAACAGCGGTTCAACATGAATAATGTCGAAGCCAGCCGCCTTAGCAACAATTTCTGCGGTGTCACGCGCTCTTGAAAGCGGAGAGGTGAGCAGAACATCCCATTCGTTGCCATCAATGACTTGCCCAGCAAGTTCAGCTTGCGCGATGCCGGTTGCATTCAGCGGAATGTCGGCGATGCCTTGCAGTCGAAAATCAATGTTCCAGTTAGTTTGCCCATGGCGCAACAAGCCAATTACGGTGCTAGTCAATCAATAACCTCTCTAAAACCAGCGAAGTATTCGCCTCAATTTTTGCCAGTGCAAGTTCGTCAGCTTTAGTCGGCCCCAAATTTACGATGACAATAGGCTTGTCGGTTTGGGCCGCACGTTTTGCAAATCGCATTCCCGAGTTGACCGCCAGAGAGGTGCCAACAACCAAAAGACCATCAGCAGCATCGAGCGCGTCAAAAGATTCAGTTACACGCTCAGCAGGAACGTTTTCACCGAAGAACACCACGTCAGGTTTCAGCACGCCACCACATTTCGGACAACCCGGAACCTTGAAGTCAGGCGCAATGTCAACCTCAGCGTCACCGTCAGGGCTGAACTCAAAACTGTCGCTTTTGCTGATAGTGGGGTTGAGTTGCGTCAGCAGAGCATCCATTTCGATTCTTGTCATCGAAAAATCGCATTTCATGCAGCGAACTTTGCCTAAAGTTCCATGAAGTTCAATGACCTTGCGAGCGCCAGCTGCCTGGTGCAGGCCGTCAACGTTTTGAGTAATGATGCGAGTGATCTGGCCCAAGCTTTGAGCACGCGCAATTGCAAAATGACCGGGGTTTGGTTTTGCCATTGCAATGCGGCTCCAACCCACAAAACTTCGCGCCCAGTATCGAACCTGCGCCTCATGTGAGCCCATAAAGTTGTCAAAAGTCATGGGGTGACGAGCCACTCGACCCTCACCGCGATAGTCGGGAATGCCTGAATCGGTTGAAAGACCAGCGCCACTCAGAACTAAAAGTTTTTTGCCCGCCATGCGTTCGCGCACGAAATCGACCCCATATTGCGCGGCAGCCGAAAGAGCGGGGCTTTCATAGTCATCGTCTGGCTGCTCAGAATTCATTAGGTCAACCATCGATACCATTCTAACTTTCGTGGCAAACTTACACTTCGGCAGAAAGTTTCTTGGTGATTAAATATTTAGGTTCAAAGCGCACGCTGGTGCCTTTGTTGTCGTCGCTTGCGACGGCTAGTGGAGCACGCACAGCTCTAGACCTGTTCACCGGAACAACCCGCGTTGCCCAAGCTTTCAAGAGCCAGGGGCTGACGGTATCAGCAGTTGATTTGGCGAGTTATTCTGAGGTTTTTGCGCGAACCTGGATCACCATAGATGGCGCTCAAGCAAACCAGTCTGAACTCACTGCGGCGTTGGCAGACCTCAACTCTACGGTTGGAAAACCAGGCTATTTCACCAAAACTTTTTGCGAAGACGCGCGCTATTTTCAACCTCAAAATGGGGCCAAGGTCGATGCCATTCGAAACCGCATTGAAGCTGAATTTAAAGATTCATGGATGTACTACCCACTGCTAACCTCGCTGATTCTTGCCAGCGACAGAGTTGACAGCACTACCGGGTTGCAGATGGCTTTTCTTAAGAGCTGGGCTAGTCGCAGCTTCAACGCTCTAGAACTGCGCGACCCAAAGCTTATTGCCGGCTCTGGTTTTGCTTATCGAGGTGACGCACTCGAGCTGGCAGCAACTTTGCCACCAACCGACCTGGCTTATCTTGACCCGCCTTATAACCAGCACCGCTATTTTTCGAACTATCACATCTGGGAGACCCTCGTTCGGTGGGATTCCCCGGAGTCTTACGGAATAGCTAACAAGCGGCTTGATGTGCGTGACCCTGAAACTAAAAGTGCCTTCAATTCAAAGCGCGAGTTCAAAGATTCGATCGAAAAGCTGATCACAGATGTTCGGGCTGAAACCCTGATTTTGAGCTACAACAATGAGAGCTGGCTAACCAAAGACGACCTAATAGCAATGTGCGAACCTAGGGGATCAGTGCAACTAATCGAAGTTGACTTCAAACGTTACGTTGGGGCCCAAATTGGAATTTTCAATCAGGCTGGCCAAAAAGTCGGTGTTCCGCAGCACCAACGCAACTTGGAATATCTGGTGCTGGTAGGCGATAAATCTGCAGTTGCACGAATGGCTTCGGTCGCAAAAGCTTAAGAGTTAGCACATCTCGGCGGCATGCCAAGGCGCTTCAGCCTTCATTCAGCTCTTTCTGAAAGCCTGTCACTTAGTTTGTTCCAAATCGTTTTCATCAGGAGGCAAAATGTTTTTCACATATTTGGGGCGCGAGCTGACAAAACGCAAACGTCAAACTGCGCTTATTGCCGTCGGACTATCAGTCGCCATTGCTTTAGTGATGGTTGTTAACTCGGTGGCCACAGGCATTAGAGAAGCTCAAAGCACTGTGCTTTCGGGTCTGTACGGAATCGGAACCGACATTACGGTTAGCAAAACCGCGCAACCTGGCGCTGGCTTTGGGCCAAACTTTCAGATCGGGGGCAAGTTCGGTCAGACCAATGGTCAAATACGGTCATTCTCATCGAGCCGCCTTGAAGTTGCACGCGGGTCATCGACTATTACCACCTCAACGGTTGACAAGATTTCAGCGCTGAGTGGAGTTTCTGCGGCTGTCGCAACTTTGAAGTTGAACTCAGTGACTTTCAACGGAAGCATTCCTACTTTTGTGATCAACCAAACGACTAAAAACCAGTTCATTCAACAGGGCGGTGGCATGCCCGGCCAAAATGGCTTCGTTCCTCCTCAACCAAACTCAACTTCAAGCACCACCACAACTCAAAATGGCCCACCAACGGGAGGTTTTGACGGTCAAGGAGGTAGCAAATTCGGCATTACTTCGGTCAGCGTCGAAGGCGTGCCAGTTGCTCCATCAAAAATTGGCCCATTTGGCAGTTCAAAAGTGACTGCGGGCAGAGTGTTCGCCAATAGCGACTCGGGGCATAAAGTTGCTGTCTTAGATTCAAGCTATGCAAAAACAGCGAAACTTAAAACCGGAAGCACCATCAAATTCGCGAACACAAGTTTCAAAGTGGTCGGCCTCATTGCGCCTGCGAACTCAAGTTCTTCAACATCGTCAAATGCTTATATTCCCCTCGATGTAGCTCAATCACTGTCAAGTAACAAGTCGGCAGTAACGACAATTTATGTTGCCGCTAAATCAGCTGATCAAATAGGCGGCTTGAAGAGTCAGATTCAAAAGGTTGACACCACCGCTTCGGTGAACACATCGGCCGACCTTGCGAGCACGGTTAGTGGTTCGCTTTCGAGCGCGAGTGATCTTGTGAACAACGCCGGTGGTTGGCTGTCTGCTTTGGTTTTGTTTGCAGCTTTCGGAATGGCAATTTTGTTTACAACTTCGGGTGTAAATCGTCGTACTAGAGAATTTGGCACATTGAAGGCTTTGGGATGGCGCTCGCGTCGGGTGGTTGGCCAGGTTGTTGGCGAGTCACTTGTGACAGGGCTCATCGGTGGTGCACTGGGTCTTGTGTTGGGCTTTGCCGGAGTCTGGGCAGTAAACACATTTGGCGGCAGCCTGTCGGCAACCGTAAATCAGGCGACTGGATTTGGTGGTGGAGGCTTCGGCGGACCACAAGGTGGAGGCTTCGGCGGTGCGCCAGGTGGCGGCTTCGGCGGACCACCGGGAATGAAAGCAGCTGACGCAGTATCGGTTGCTTTGAGCGCACCTGTTTCGTTGAACATCATCGTGCTGGCTATTGGCCTGGCTGTGCTTGGAGGACTGCTTGCTGGTGCTTTCGGTGGCCTACGAGCTGCAAAACTAAGCCCAGCTGAGGCACTAAGGAGCGTTGCCTAAATGTATGTGCTAGTGAATGCCACTAAA
>CAIYTL010000108.1 GCA_903929105.1 uncultured Micrococcales bacterium
ACCTACCGTTGCCATCCATGACAATTGCTACGTGCTTTGGAATCTGAGTTTGTGAGCTCAAGTAAGCGCCAATTGAAAGGTCGGTGCGCTGTATCGGCAAAAAGCCGGTCTGCGGGTCAATGATCCAACTCAAAAGCTACTCCTAACGCTCAACGTGCTCAAGTGATTTCAGCCCGCGCTCGATGTGCCACCGACTATAAGCTGCAACGATACCCGATGCCGAAAGTGCGGTGCTTTCGGCGCTGGCTTCAAGCAGGGCCCAATCACCCGTCATAAGCGCAGCTAAATGGTTTCGCGTTGCTGCGTCAATCACAGCCATTCCTGGTGCTCGGCAGTTTTCGCAAAGAACACCGCCGAGTTGCATTGAAAAAGCCGTGTGCTCGCCAGAGTTGCCGCAGACTGAACATTTTTCGAAGTTTGGAGCCCAGCCCGCTATAGACAGCGCTCGCAACAGATAAGAATCAAGGATCAATGACGAAGCGTGCTCAACCCTCGAGAGTGAACGAAGCGCGCCAACCAATAGCAAATATTGCTGCGGTGAGGATTCGTCTCCGGTGAGCTTTTCGGCTGTTTCAACAATCGCTGTTGCTGCGGTGTAAGCCGCGTAATCGGCGATTATTTCGCGGCCATAAGACGACAGTGTTTCGACCTGGCTGACAATGTCTAAACTTCGACCTTCAAAAAGTTGAACGTCAACCACCATGAAAGGTTCAAGCCGAGAACCAAACTTTGAGGTTGTTCTTCGCACGCCCTTTGCGACGGCCCTAACTTGGCCGTGATACCTCGAGAGCATCGTGACGATGCGGTCGGCCTCGCCCAAGTTATGGGTTCTGAGCACAACCGCTTCGTCGCGATAAAGTGGCACGAAAGCTAGCCTCTGATTGCCCGGTTAACACCTGAAATAACAGCTTTTAGTGAAGCAGTTGCAATGTCACCGTCGATGCCAACGCCCCAGAGGGTGCGCCCCTGATATTCAAGTTCGATGTATGCCGCTGCTTGAGAATCACTGCTTGCCCCCAAAGTGTGTTCAACATAGTCGAGCAATCGAACCTCAACACCTTGCTTTGACAAAACATCTAAGAATGCCGAGATTGGCCCGTTGCCAGTGCCCTCAACGGCAACTTCACCGGCACCGTCACGCAATAAGACCTCGAGGCTGACCACGCCATCCATTTCGCTCGAAGTGCGCATCTTTTTGAGCTCAAAACGCCCCCACTTTAGCTCTGGCTTATCAGCTGCTGCCGGAAGGTATTCGTCGCTGAAGGTGTGCCAGAGTGCGTCTGATGTGACCTCGCCACCAGATTGGTCTGTTTTATTTTGAACGACACGAGAAAACTCAATCTGAAGCTTGCGTGGCAGGTCAAGATTGTGATCGGCTTTCAAAAGATAGGCAACGCCACCCTTGCCAGACTGCGAATTGACGCGAATAACAGCCTCATAGCTGCGACCAACATCTTTAGGGTCGATTGGCAGATAAGGAACTGCCCACACTAAATCGTCAATCGAAACATCGCGCTCATCAGCCTCTTTGTGCATGAGCTCAAAACCCTTTTTGATAGCGTCTTGGTGAGAACCGCTAAATGCCGTATAAACCAAGTCGCCGCCATATGGGCTGCGCTCGTGCACAGGCAACTGGTTGCAATACTCGACTGTGCGCTTAATCTCATCTAGATCGCTGAAGTCAATGTGCGGGTCAATGCCCTGACTGAAAAGGTTTAAACCTAGAGTCACCAAGTCGACGTTTCCTGTGCGCTCACCGTTGCCAAACAGACAACCTTCAATGCGGTCAGCCCCAGCAAGGTAACCGAGTTCGGCTGCGGCAACGCCCGTGCCTCGGTCGTTGTGTGGGTGAAGCGAAATCAACACGCTGTCGCGTCGCGCGATGTGACGTGACATCCATTCGATTGAATCTGCATAAACGTTAGGCGTTGCCATTTCGACTGTTGCCGGAAGGTTGATAACCATCTGACGCTCTGGAGTTGGCTTAATGATCTCGATGACCGCGTTACAAACCTCGAGAGCATATTCAAGCTCAGTGCCGGTGTAACTCTCAGGCGAATATTCATAGAAGAACTGCGTTGTTGGATACAAACCTTCGAGCGACAAACACTTTTCGGCAGCGTGAGTGGCAATTGCCATGATTCCGGCTTTATCTTGGTTGAAAACCACACGGCGCTGAAGCACAGACGTCGAGTTATAAAAGTGGACGATAGCTCGGTGGGCACCGGCAAGTGACTCGTAGGTGCGCTCAATCAATGAGTCGCGAGCCTGAGTTAAAACTTGAATCGTGACATCAGCAGGAATGTGCCCGTCTTCGATTAGAAGACGAACGAAATCAAAGTCAGTTTGGCTAGCCGAAGGAAAACCGACCTCAATTTCTTTGTAGCCCATTTTGACTAGTAACTGGAACATTTTGAGCTTGCGCTCTGGACTCATCGGGTCGATGAGAGCCTGATTGCCATCACGCAGATCGACGGCACACCAGCGCGGTGCTTGCGAGATTTTTTTATTTGGCCAGGTGCGGTCAGCTAGTTCGACGGAGATCTGGTCGTGAAAGGGAACATATTTGTGAACCGGCATGCCCGAAGGGCGTTGAGTGTTTTGCATTTTTGGGGCTCCTATAAGCGCTATTAGCTGTCTTCTTTAGGCCAACACCAAGCACCGCAACGAGGATGGCCTTGTTTTAGGCCTCGTTGCGGCAACTGAGAAGAAGGAGCTCAAACTGCACCTTTTTAGACTAGCACTTTGAATATTAAAAGCCGAGCTTGCCG
>CAIYTL010000109.1 GCA_903929105.1 uncultured Micrococcales bacterium
GACATGGCCAGGATTCGAGCAGTGAGTTCATTTCTATCGATTGGTCTTGTGAGGAATGCATCGGCGCCACTTTCGAGAGTACTGAAACGGCTTTCCTTTTCGTCACTGTTTGCTATGACAAAAATCACGGGAATATTCAGGCGCATCGCTGCCATCAACATTCCGGGGGTGATCTTGTCGCAATTGGAGATGCACACGATGGCGTCAGCACAATGCGCATTGACCATGTACTCGACCGAATCGGCAATGATGTCGCGGCTGGGCAGTGAATACAACATGCCGTCATGTCCCATGGCAATGCCGTCGTCAACGGCAATGGTGTTGAACTCTTTAGCCACACCGCCTGCAGCTTCGATCTCACGGGCGACCAGTTGGCCCAGGTCTTTCAAATGCACATGCCCTGGTACAAACTGTGTAAATGAATTGGCGATCGCAATGATGGGTTTGCTGAAGTCGTCATCCTTCATGCCTGTGGCACGCCACAAAGAGCGGGCACCCGCCATATTGCGGCCACCGGTGGAGGTCTTGGAACGATAAGCAGGCATGAGTGGGCTCCGGTCAAAAAAGCTTCAAAAAAATCTAACGCGATTATCGCCCACGGGCAACCGACTAATTAAGTCAAGCCCCACAGACGTCGCCCCAAAAAGGCCGAATAAAGTCGCCAGAGGTGCAAGCTACACTGACATCATCACCGACCCAAGCCTTGAAATATGTGTATGAATAAAACACGTTTTGCACTATTTGCCTTAGCTGTCGCCTCGGCGTCTGCACCCGTTTTGGCGGACCTCTCATTGGCTACAGCGAAAAACTGCATGGCTTGCCACGCAGTGGACAAACGCGTTGTTGGCCCCGCCTACAAAGATGTTGCAGCAAAGTACGCAGGAGACAAAAACGCAGTTGACAGACTGGCTAACAAAATTCAAAAAGGCGGCGGCGGTGTTTGGGGCCCCATGCCCATGCCCGCCAACACCCAAGTAAATGAGGCTGAAGCCAAAAAACTAGCAGCCTGGGTGTTGACCATCAAGTAAACACATTCTTGCTGCAAGCAAGGCGACAGCGGCTTTGAGTAAACTCAGTGGCTGTTTTTACCTCTGGCCTTTTTCAGGACTATCTCCATGACCACGATCCGCCAAAACGACCTGATTGAATCGGTCGCTGCCGCTTTGCAATACATCAGCTACTACCACCCTGCTGATTTCATTTCTCACTTGGCCAGTGCCTATGAGCGCGAGCAAAGCCCTGCGGCCAAAGACGCCATCGCGCAAATTTTGACCAACAGCAAGATGAGCGCCTTTGGTCACCGCCCGATTTGCCAAGACACTGGCATCGTGAACGTGTTTTTGAAAGTCGGCATGGATGTCCGATGGGAAGGCTTTACTGGCAGCTTAGAAGACGCCGTCAACGAGGGCGTTCGCCGTGGCTATAACTTTGCCGACAACATGCTGCGTGCCTCGGTGGTAGACGACCCTCAGTTCGCACGTAAAAACACCAAAGACAATACGCCAGCCGTGATCTTTACGCAA
>CAIYTL010000110.1 GCA_903929105.1 uncultured Micrococcales bacterium
ACCGCCGCCAGAACCGTAAATAACTTTGTTCAAGCCAACAGGTGCACTTTTGATCAGCGCTTCGGCAAGTGCCGTGCGAGCAAGTGACGGGAAGTGGTGATTACCAATATAGAAGTGTTGAATTGCCATAGTGACTGCCTGAACAACTTCAGAATTGCGGTGGCCCAGGTTGTACGTACCACCATTGAGATGCGCATCAATAAGGCGCTTACCGGTCATGTCATAGATGAAGTACTCTTCGCGACGATCGATAACAAGAGGGACTCCTGAGTCCTGCCAAAACTGCGTCTTGCCTGGATTCCAAAATTCTTTGGACTTGGCGATCATGTCCTCTTTGGAATCGAAGGAGAAAAAGCCATAGTCGAATTCGGGTGGCGAAACCTGTTCTTGTGTCACAGGTATTCCTCCTTCAAACTCGGCCGATTTTCGAGTCGACCTGACGTGTTGACCCATAGTGGCATATAAACAGACCATTTCGCCATACCAATTCAAAACTTTTGGTTAAGTTTTGGTTTATTTCCAAAACACCATAAAAATCAAGGAATTTCCAAAGAATCTCAACAAAATCCCCTGATTCCTTCACCTCGAAATCTGTCAGTTACACGATTGCAACCAAAAAACAACTTAAAACTTGCCCAAAGTCGTTGCCAATGGTCGCGACCTCTGGCAGGGTGCTACCAAACGTGTGACCCACCTCACCAGCCGGTGACTGTGGGAAACGTAGGGGCCGCCCGGCCTCCACGCGCTAACGAAAGGGTCGAACGAATGTCGACAAATGACAGCGGAGCGCCAACGGCGTTCCCAGGCGATCACCAAGTAAAGGACGCAGGCCTCCGCAAGGGAGCTGTCGGCTTGGTATCAGTTCTCTTCATGGCGATTGCAAACGCTGCGCCAATTACCGCAATGAGCTTCAACGTTCCCGTTGGTCTTGGTTGGGGTAACGGTATTGGTGTTTCTGGCGGTTTCTTGTTCGCAACAATCGTTCTCACCATTTTTACCGTCGGTTTTGCCGCAATGGCCAAGCACATCACCACAACTGGTGCGTTCTACGGCTTCATCTCACATGGCCTTGGCCAGGTGTGGGGTATGGCTGCAGGTCTGCTTGCTGCTCTGGGTTATGTCCTCTTTGAAGGCACCCTGATTGGCGGTTTTGCCTACTTCGCTTCCGACACCATGAAGAGCATGGCCAGCATCGACATCAACTGGCTGGTCTTTGCAATCGGTGGCATGTTGCTTATTTGGGTACTCACCTACTTCGACATCACCCTTGCTGCAGCAGTACTTTCAGTAACGCTGGTTTCTGAAGTTCTCTTGCTTCTTGCATTCGGTATCTCTGTCTTGATCAAGGGTGGACCTGACGGCTTCATGCCAGCAGACACAGTCTCGCCACTTGCTGGTTTCCATAATTTGCAGGCAGGTGCATACGGCTCACAGGTTGGCGCCGGTGTTGCTGCTCTTGGTGTGTTCTTCGCATTCTGGTCATGGATCGGCTACGAAACCACGGCTGTGTACGGCGAAGAATCAAAGGATCCAAAGACCATCGTTCCTAAGGCAACGCTTATTGCGGTCATCGGACTTGGTCTTTTCTACACATTCATGTCATGGATGGTCGTAGTTGCAAACGGCGCAAAGACTGCCGTTGAAACCGCAGCAGGCGCATCACCAGTTGATGTGTGGTTGGTTCCTGTGAAGGCAAACCTCGGTAGCCTGCCATACGGTGCGTACCGCATCCTGCTTGTTGTTGGATCATTTGCTTGCGCGATGGCATTCCACAACGCCGGTTCACGCTACATCTACGCAATCGGTCGCGAACTTCCATCAGCGAAGCTTCGTGCATCAATTGGTGGAGTAAGCAAGAAGCACCAATCACCAGCCGTTGCTTCATCCATCGCAACTGTCTTCAACATCGTTTTGGTGCTGATGTTCGCAACATTCTCCACTGCTTACATCACAGATGCATCGGGTAACGTTGTTTCTGAACCAAACTTGATTCCTTACCAGGTCATCTACACAGTGCCATCACTTGTTGGTACTGCGTTCATCCTGGTTGTTCAGGTTCTGTGTTCATTCGCAGTTATCGGATTCTTCTGGAAGAAGAAGGTTCACAAGGGCAGTGTCCTATCAACACTTGTTGCTCCGCTAATTGGTGCCGCAGGCATGATCTATGTGATCTCGTTGCTGTTCAAGAACCTTGCTTTCGCTGCTGGCTTCCAGTCAGGTGCATTAATGGTCAAGTACATGCCCGAAGAAATTGTTGGCACGCTGGTCATTGGTTTGCTCTACGCAAACTGGGTCAAGGCAAAGCATCCAGACATCTACAACGAAATCGGCCGCACCGTGCTTGAAGAAGCACACGAGCGCGCCTAAGCACTCAACAAAGTGCGGGGTGTGGAGCTGTCCGCTTCACACCCCGCACTTGTTTCTTGTCACAAAAAAGTAAATGCGGTTGTGCGAAGCCCATTCCCGCCGTTTGATTAACACATGAGCAGTCGAGGCATCCATGAGTGAACAACTTGAAGTGTGTAACTGGGCTCCAAATCCAGACGCCGACCCGTCAACATTCGCCTACACATTCGGCGGACAACAACCAGTCGTCAGCGTGAAGCCGGGGCACC
>CAIYTL010000111.1 GCA_903929105.1 uncultured Micrococcales bacterium
CCAAGACCGGCACCGATTGCCACCATCATGATGCTCAAACCAGCGATGATTCCGTTGGCATATGGCAGTGAACGGCGAACCCCAAAGTTGGCGCCCGAAGTAAATAAAAAGGTGTTGTTCGGCCCTGGTGTGATCGAGGTCACGAACCCAAAAACCAGCACCGATGCCAGTAGGCCAAAAGTCATAGAAGCAGTCTATTTCGATTAGGCTGAAACCGAATCACAAGCCCAAACCGCACCTTTCAAGAAAGCTTTCAAATGACTAAAGTTCTGCTAACCGGTTCGAGTGGTTTTATTGGCAAACACATCACCCTGCGTTTACTCACTGATGGCTATGAGGTGCGGGCATCAGTTCGCAACAGCGCCAAGGCTGACGAAGTTCGTGCGGCCATGAGCGCCCATTTGCCTGCCGGTTTTGACCTTGCCAGCAAGCTAAGTTTTGTTGAGCTCGACCTTGAAAGCGATGCTGGGTGGAGCGACGCGATCAAAGGCGTCGACGTTCTTGTGCACAGCGCTTCGCCGTTCCCGATTGCATCACCGAAAGACGAGAACGACTTGGTTCGCCCTGCGGTTGAAGGAACCCTGCGCGCGCTAAAAGCTGCCCACGGCGCTGGCGTCAAACGTGTGATTCTGACATCTTCAGTTGCCGCCATTTATGGCAACGACCTGCCTGCGGGCAAAACAGAGTTCGACGAAACCATGTGGAGCGACCCAACCCACATTGTTGGTCGTGGTGCCTACACCAAATCAAAAACACTCGCTGAAAAAGCGGCGTGGGATTACATCGCTGCTGAAGCACCAGAAATTGAACTAACCACCGTGAACCCGGTTTTGGTTGCAGGTGCTCCTCTAGACAAACACTTTGGCGCCTCGGTGTCAGTAGTTGAGCGAATCTTGAAAGGCAAAGACCCTGTTCTGCCTGACCTGTCATTTTCAATCGTCGACGTCAAAGACGTCGCAGCTATGCACGTTAAGGCAATCTCAATCGATGCTTCAAAAGGCAAACGATTCATCGCCAGCGCCGGCAATCGAACTTTCATTCAGATTGCTAAAACTTTGAAAGCGGCTTTTCCTGCCCGCAAGATCACCACCGCACAAGCACCGAACTTCTTGATTCGCTTTTTGTCGCTGTTCGACGGCGAAATCAAAGCAGTGCTGCCGGGCCTAGGCAAACACATCGGCGTGAACTCAACTCAAGCGCAAAAGGTTTTGGGCATCGAGTTCATTGCTGTCGAAACTTCACTCGTCGACTCAGCCCGCTACCTAATCGACAACGGGTTCGTCAAACCCTAACCTGAGCAAGCCTTCACTTCAAGTGGCAAGCTGCCAGCGTTACCTTACTTTCGCTGAAGTCTTTGAGCGAGCAATAGCTGAACCCAACGAGTTGCTTGAACTCACCGCGACAGTTATGAATTTGCCCAAATCAAGGCTTGTTAGCTTATAAGTCGACTTGGTTGCACTCTTGATAAGGCTGCAGTTGTTTGTAGCTGGGGCACCAGCTGCACCTTTTGAAATCGAAGCATTGCATCGATACCAGTGATAGGCAAAGCTGGCCTTCGGAAAAGCCCGCCAGGTTCCAGCTGAAGAAGCTAAAGCTTTTCCTTTTTTAGCTGAACCTGAAATAATAGGGACAGAAACCATGACAGGCACTGTTGAAACTTTTGCCGTGGTTGAGCTAGTTCTGGTAGCTGCATTGAAACCTGTTTTAGTGCCTGAAACACGCACGCTAATCACTGCGCCTAAGTCTGCAATTCCGAGTTTATAGCTCTGAGATTTTGCCCCCGCGATCGGATTACCGTTGCGAAGCCATTTGACACTCAGCACCGTGCCAGAGTCCCAGCGTCCAGCAACCAGCTTGAGAGTTTGACCTAATTTGGCTTTTCCTGAAATTTTCGGTTCTGGAGTCAAAACAAGGTTTGCTAAGCCTGAGGCTTGAACATTCGTGAACCCAACCGGCTGGTTCTGCGAACTAAGAATTACGAGCTTGTTGGTTGCACCCGTCGTAAAGGCAGATGATGGAACTTTCACTTCACCAGTTGCGCTAACAGGCAGCCAGGATGAAAGCTTAGTAACGGCTGTGCCTTGTGCTGCCAAAGGACGACCCATTGACCCCGATCTAGCCGCGGCGCTTTGCAGTGTTGGGTCGACAATAGTTTCAGCAGCCACCCACTGGCCTGCAAGATCGGCGTC
>CAIYTL010000112.1 GCA_903929105.1 uncultured Micrococcales bacterium
CAACTTCGAAACACCTGGTTTCAAATCAATCGTTTTGGCTTTGCAGAGCCAAAGTTAGTGAAAGGTATCTAATGCCCGATATTTTGTGGCCCATCAAGTGGGCTATTGAGGCTATTTTGGTTTTCTGGCACGCGCTGTTTTCAGCCATCGGCTTTGATGCAAGTGCGGGCTTGACCTGGATTCTCTCGATCATTGGTCTAGTCGTTGTGGTGCGCTCGGCGATGATTCCGGTGTTTGTGCGCCAGATCAAGAGCCAGCGAAACATGCTGGTGATGCAGCCTGAGCTGCAGGCTATGCAAAAGAAATACAAGGGCAAGACCGACCCTGAGAGCCGTCAGAAGTTTGCCGCCGAGCAAATGGAGCTTTACAAGAAGTACAAAGCCAACCCACTCAGCTCTTGCATGCCGCTGCTGCTTCAGATGCCGATTTTTGGTGGTCTTTTCGTGGTTCTCAACGAGGCTCAGAAGTCACACGCCGGTGTCGGTCTGCTGACTAGCGACCTAGCTCAGTCGTTTGCCCACGCGAACTTCTTGGGGGCAGAGCTTTCGACCAACTTCAACGGCAACACTAACGCCAAGATTATGGCTGCGGTCATGATCGTTTTGATGACGGCATCGCAGTTCATTACTCAGCGACAGATTATGTCGAAGAACCAGAACCCAGCCGCAATGAACTCGCAGTATGCACAGACCCAAAAGATCATGCTTTACGTGTTCCCTCTGATTTTTGCGGTGTCAAGCTTCGCTTTTCCGCTGGGCGTTATGTGGTACTGGCTGGCTTCGAACTTCTGGACAATGGGCCAGCAGTTCATAGTGATTCGCAACATGCCAACACCAGGGTCAGAAGCGCATGCTGCGCGTGAGGCCAGACTTGCTAAGAAAGGCAAGCCGCTGACTGTTGAGCAAATCGAAGAGTTGCCAGAGCCAGTGAAGCAGCAGAGAGTTCAGCCGGTGTCTAAGACCCGCGCTAAGAAAAAACCCTAATAACTAGAGACACCAAGGACCTAAAAATGACCGAAACTAACAACGAAGCTGCCCAAGAACTTGAAGTTGCCGCTATCGATAGCTCAGATGCTGCCCTAGAGGCGCCAACCTCGGCAGACGAGACCGAAGGCACTCAGACCAGCAAGTCTGCAAAAGCCCTTGAAGAAGAGGGCGACATAGCAGCTGACTATCTAGAAGAGCTGCTTGACATCTTTGACCTCGATGGTGACATTGACATCGACGTTCGCGGCGGCCGCGCCTATCTTGAGGTTACAGCCGGCGCTAACAGCAACCTTCGGGTGATCTCTGAACCTGAAACCGTAGAGGCGTTGCAAGAACTAACTCGACTTGCAGTGCAGGCCAAGACCAACGCTTTCAGTCGATTGATTCTTGATGTTGGCGGTTCGCGTCAGGCACGAGTTAATGAACTTGCCAAGGTTGCTCAGCGCGCTATCGACAAGGTAACCGCTTCGGGCGAGGCTTTTGCTTTGAAGCCAATGTCATCTTATGAGCGCAAGATCATTCACGACCTAGTCTCAGATGCAGGCCTTGTGTCTGAATCTGAAGGTGAGGGCCGCGACCGTCACATCGTGGTCAAGCCACAGGCTTAATGTTTCACGTGAAACATTTTGGATAGTCCCTTGCAACCACAAGCATCAGAGTTTGAAGTCGAGGCTGTTCCGCAGCAGGCTTCAACGGTGTTCGGGGCAAATCTTGGCAAGGCGTTAGCCTATGCCGACGCTCTTGTTGAAGATAGCGACCAGTTAGGCTTGCTTGGCCCCAGAGAGCTGCCAAAGCTTTGGAGTAGGCACATTCTTAACTCTGCCGTGGTTGCTGAAGTGCTCAAGGCAGGGGAGTCAGTTGCTGACGTAGGCTCAGGCGCAGGTTTGCCTGGAATTCCGATGGCAATCGCCCGACCAGATGTGCATTTTGTACTTATTGAGCCAATGGAGCGCAGAGCGAACTGGCTACAAAAGCAGGTAGACTCTCTCGAGCTCACCAATGTCGACGTGCTTAGAGCCCGTGCCGAAGAAGTAGGTCGGTCAGACTTTGACGTGGTGACGGCGAGGGCAGTTTCGGCTTTGCCCAAATTGCTGCGAATGACAGTCGATTTAATCCGCCCCGGTGGCCGGCTTGTAGCTTTGAAAGGCGAAAGGGCTCAGGCTGAGATCGACGAATCCAGGCCGCTAATCAAAAAGCTCAAGCTATCAACCTTTGAAATTTTGTTCACAGGGGAGTCGATTCTTGAGGAACCAACTCGCGTGGTTGTCGTTAAGCTTGTCTAGAACGCCCCGCGCTTTAGAAAGTCAAAATGCAATCACAATCAGACGTCTCGGCTATCACGCCTAACACAGTCGCCTCTGGCCTTGGTTACCCGAACGAACGGGTCGAACTTAGTGCTGCGCCTACCGGTTGGTTGAATAATTCGAGCGCATCCATCGTCAATGTTTCACGTGAAACAATTGGATAGTCTGATGTCAGAAACCCCTTTAGCTCAAGAGCTCACCGATAACACACGTCGCCTTGCGGCTGCTAAGGCCGCGACCGTACTCAAGCCCGCCAAAACCCGCATCTTCACGGTTTCTAACCAAAAGGGCGGGGTAGGCAAGACCACCTCATCAGTGAACCTAGCGGCAGCACTAGCCAGCAAGGGGCTCAAGGTGCTCGTAATCGATTTAGACCCGCAGGGCAATGCGTCGACTGCGCTAGGTGTTCCTCACCAAAAAGGCATCAAGGGAACTTTCGAGGTGCTTGTAGACGATGTGCCGATGATTAATCTGATTCAGCGCAGTTCAACCTTTGAAAATCTGTATTGCCTGCCGGCCACCATTGATCTTGCCGGCGCTGACATCACGCTTTTCGAAGAATTCAGCAACGAAGAGCGCAGAAATCGCCTAGAGGCGTCAATTTCGACCATGCTCGAGTCGATGCCCGCCGACAAACGTCCCGACTACATTTTTATCGACTGCCCACCAAGCCTGGGCTTGCTCACGGTGAATGCCTTTGTGGCGGCGAACGAGGTGCTGATTCCAATTCAGTGCGAATACTACGCTCTCGAAGGGCTTCAACAGCTGCTCGAAACCATTGACCGAATCAAGTCGAATCTAAACCCTAAGCTGCGAGTCAGCACGATCTTGCTAACCATGTTTGATGCTCGCACCAAACTCGCTGGGCAGGTAGCTGACGAGGTGCGCAAACACTTTGCCAATGAGGTGTTAGACGCAGTGATTCCTAGAGCAGTGAGAGTTTCTGAAGCGCCAAGCTTTGGCGAAACAATCATGACCTACGACAAGAGTTCTTCAGGCGCAATCGCGTATCTTGAAGCCGCAATCGAAATGGCAAACAAGGGAGCCCACAATGGCTGAGAAAAAAGGTGGCCTTGGCCGCGGAATCGGCGCGCTTATTCCAACCTCGACCGCGCCGGGCGAAAGACCAATCGACGCGTTCTTCAACAGCTCAGATAACCCACAGGCTTCGGGCGAAGAGGCGTTGATTGAAGTGCCGGGCGCGCGCTTTGGCCACCTAAACCTCGATTCGATCGTGCCGAATGCCAAGCAACCCCGTTCGGTGTTTGAACCAGAGGCGTTTGCAGAACTAGTTCACTCGGTGCGTGAAATCGGTGTGCTGCAGCCAATCGTGGTGCGTTCACTCGGTGAGCAGAACGGCCAAATGACCTACGAACTGATCATGGGCGAGCGTCGACTTCGGGCTTCTAAAGAAGCTGGTCTCACCAAGATTCCTGCGGTTATTCGTGAGACTGCCGATGAAAACATGCTTCGAGATGCTTTGCTCGAGAACCTACACCGCAGCCAACTCAACCCGCTTGAAGAGGCCAGTGCCTACCAGCAGCTTCTTGACGACTTTGGCATTACTCAAGATGAGCTCGCAACTCGAATTGGTCGCTCACGACCACTAATCACAAACACCATTCGCCTCTTGAGGTTGCCGGTTTCGGTTCAGCGCAAGGTTGCTGCCGGGGTACTTTCAGCTGGGCACGCTCGCGCAGTTCTGAGCGTCGATGCTGAACGAATGGAATATTTTGCGAACAAGGCGATCAGCGAGGGCCTATCAGTTCGTGCTCTCGAAGAGCTGGTTGCCATTGATAAGCCAGCCAAGGGCAAAAATGTAACCGTCAAACAGGGTTCGCGCCAAGACCTGTTCAAGTCGATGGCCGAGAAACTCTCAGATTCGTTGAACACTCCGGTGAAAATTCAAATCGCCAAAGCCAAAGGCCACATTGTCATTGATTTTGCAAACCTGGTTGACCTCAAGCGCATTTTGGCCGAAATGGGCCAGTCTGACGCTGCCGAGAACTAGCCGCGACCGCGGTGAGCAGCCACAGCCAGCGAATAGTAGGTTTCGCCCAGAGTCTGCTTAGCTGCAAGAATTGATAACGGCAGCAGCGAGGTTTCAGTTAGGCCGGGCTGCACGTTGGCCTCTAGAAACCAAATGGTTTCGCGTTCGTCGACGATTACGTCAATTCGAGACATGTGCCTCAGGCCAAGTAGCTCATGCGCTTCAATCGCGGTTTTAGCGACCCTCTCGGCAAGCGAGGTCGAAAGTCTGGCAGGCACGTAGTAGTTAGTTTCGCCGGCTGTATAGCGCTCTTCAAAGCCAAAGCGCCCCTGCAACAGGTTCGATTTCGACCGCAGGTAGGGCAATAGCGCCGGCACCCAAGTCGATTACTGACACTGCAAGCTCTTTGCCCTCAACAAATTTCTCAATTATGACCACATCGCAATAGACGTAGGCGTCGATCATTGCTTTGGCAAGGTCTTCTAGCTGGCTAACCACAGTGACGCCCTGGGCTGATCCGCTGCGCGCGGGCTTGACCACGAGGGGCAAGGCCAATGAACTAGAAACTATTTTTAATACGGCGTCAGCATCCAGCTCTTTAAATGCTTCTTTTGGAAGCGTGACTGAAACCGGGGTTTGAATGCCGATGCGTGAAACTAGGGTTTTCGCAATCGATTTGTCCCAGGCCAAACGAGCCGCGTCTGAACTAGCACCCACAAAAGGCACCCCGCTCAAGGCCAAGATGTCACGAAGCGCGCCGTCTTCGCCGGTAGCACCGTGCAAAACGGGCCAAATGACGTCTGGGCGGTCTGTGGCGATGTTTTCGAGCAAATGCCCGTCTGGTTCTCGAATGATGACTGTAGCGCCCTGCTCAGCGAGTGCATCGGCAACTCTGCGGGCAGATTTGAGCGAAATGTCGCGTTCGTGCGAGATACCACCGGCCAAAACCTGAATGACCAGCTTGTCAGAGGTGTGCTGCTTAGGAATCATCGTTACGCTCCCTTGTGCCCAAAGGTTTCAAGCAGTTCGGTCTGCAGGTTAATAACCGTGGCCAAACGCTTGATGCCTATCTTGATGTTATCTGGCGTCGGGTAGCTATAGCTGATTCTTAGGTTGCTGTGACCAGTGCCATCGCCAAAGAACGCGGTACCTGGGGTGTAGGCAACCAGCTCTTTGACTGCCAATGGCAGCATGGCCTTAGAGTCGATGCCCTGCGGCAGGGTTAGCCAAAGATAAAAACCGCCGTTTGGTTTAGTGGTGCGAACCCCTGGCAAATGCTCTTGCATAGCCTGCAGTGCGGCATCGCGGCGATCACGATAAACACCCCTAAAAGTGTCAATCTGCTTTTGCCAGTCAGCGGTCGCAAGATATTCGCTGATCATCATTTGGCTGAAAGAGCTAGGGCAAAGCAGGGCCGACTCGTTGGCCAGAACCATTTTGTCGCGAATAGCCGGCGGTGCCAGCACGTAACCCACGCGAAAACCCGGGGCAAGAATCTTTGAGAAACTGCCCAAATAGATAACGCCGTCTTCGTTATAAGACCTGAGGGCCAGCGGCGGCTTCTCGTCGAAATACAAGAGGCCATATGGATTATCTTCGATCACCAAAATGTGGTGACGACGGCAGATTTCAAGAATTTGGTGGCGACGAGGCTCGCTCAGAGTGACGCCCGACGGGTTGCCAAAGTTAGGAACCAGGTATAAAAACTTGATTTTGCGACCCTCTGCAAGCATTTTGTCGATGCTCTCTTGCAAAGCCTCAGGTGACATGCCGTCGTCGTCGGTGTAAACATGCTCAATGTGAGCCTCGTAGTGCCTGAAAATGCCGATTGCACCCACATAGCTCGGGGCTTCGGCAAGAACCACATCGCCCTCATCGAGGAACAAGCCCGAAAGCAAGTCAAGGCCGTGCTGCGATCCGGTGGTAATAACAAGATCTTCAACGCTGCTGCTGATGCCTTCGAGGGCCATTAGTTCGCGAATTTGGTCGCGCAACACTGGGTCGCCCTGACCGCTGCCGTATTGCAGGGCGATGTCACCACGACTTGCCATGAGCGTTCCATAGCTCTGGCTGAGTAGCTCTTTAGGAAGCGCTGAAACATAAGGCATTCCGCCAGCAAGCGAGACCACTTCGGGGCGGCTAACCACAGCAAACAACGCTCGAACTTCTGAAACCGACAAAGTGTTGGCGC
>CAIYTL010000113.1 GCA_903929105.1 uncultured Micrococcales bacterium
CAGTCTTAGAGATCACCGCATAGGTGGGTCGAATATTGCTTTTGGCTGCCAAGGTCGGCTCCTTTAATAATGCTAAGAGGCGACCATTGCCCCGTTGGTAGCAATAATAGCAGCGTAAGTTTTCGCGCTTTCTTTTGGAGTGCGCTTTAGCGTCTCAAAGTCGACATGCACTAATCCAAAGCGCTTGTCGTAGCCCTCGGCCCACTCGAAGTTATCGAGCAGTGACCAGGCATAGTATGAACGCAAAGCCGAGCCCTCTGAAACTGCACGAAGCACGTTATAGATGTGCGACTTGAAGTATTCAACGCGACGAGCATCATTGACGATGCCGTTCGCATCGGGCCCGTCATCGAATGCAGCACCGTTTTCGGTGATCGCAATTTCACCAACAGTTGGGTAATCGCGGTGAATGCGCATCAAAAGGTTATAGATGCCGTCAGGCGTAATCGGCCAACCCATGTCGGTGTGCGGCGCCGGCGGAGTGTCATTAACACGCTGGTTGAACGGGAACAAGCCCTTTGCAAGCAAAGAGACATCGTTGATTCTTGGGCTTGCCAAGAATGAGTCGTTGTAATAGTTAACGCCGAGCAGTTCAGCATCAATCTTTAGCAGTGCTTCGTCACCTGGCAAGAACACGCGAGCCAAACGCTCGCCATACTCCTCGACCAAGTTCTGAGGGTAGTGGCCGGTGAGTTGAGCCTCGATCCACCAACGGTTCACGTGCGAATCCATAAGTGCAGCAGCTTCAACCACTTCGGCGTCTTCTGGGTTGAGAATCACATAGTTTGTCATGTTGAGCGATGCACCGGCGCGCGCCAAAGGTTGCACAGCGCGAATCGCGCGAACGGCCTCGGCGTGGGCCAAAGCGGTGTGGTGCGCAGCAGCAATTGCATCGTCTAGGCTTTTCACACCTGGCGCGTGAACACCATTCATGTATCCGAGCCAAGAAACACACCATGGCTCGTTAATGGTTACCCAGTCGATAACCCGGTCACCAAATGCCTCAGCACAAGCGGTTACGTAGTCTTTGAACGCGCCTACGATTTCACGGTTCGCCCAGCCGCCCTTGTCTTGCAAAGGCTGAGGAAGATCCCAGTGATAAAGCGTCGCAAGCGGCTTAATGCCTGCTTCAAGCAGCGCATCGATTAGGCGGTTATAAAAGTCGAAACCACGCTCTTCGCGCACGGCGTCACCGTTTGGAAACATGCGCGGCCAAGCTAGCGAGAATCGATACGACTGCACGCCCATCTCTTGCATGATTCGAATATCTTCGTCGAACATGTTGTAGTGGTCGCAGGCAATGTCACCGTTGTCGCCGTTGGCTACCTTGCCGGGAGTGGCACAGAAGGTGTCCCAGATGCTCGGCCCGCGACCGTCAGTGCGGGTTGCGCCTTCGATCTGAAAAGACGATGTTGCAACACCCCAGGTGAAGTCATCTTGAAAACTCATCATCCCTTTACCGCTCCATCCATAACGCCGCTAACAAGCTGGCGGCCAACCAAAATAAATAGCAAAAGCAGAGGCGCTGTGGCCAAGAATGCTCCACCTAGAACCAGTGCGTAGTCAATCGTGTAGCTGGCTGAAAGTTGGTTTACCGCAACCTGCACAGTGAACTGGTTGGGGTCATTCAAAATCAACAGCGGCCACAAAAAGTCGTTCCAGGTGCCCAAGAAAGCAAACAAACCAAGCACAAAGCTGCTCTGAGCAATGATTGGCAACACGACGCTTCTGAAAACGCGGATCACTCC
>CAIYTL010000114.1 GCA_903929105.1 uncultured Micrococcales bacterium
CGCCAAAGAGGCCGATGCAACGTTAGCTTCGGCAGCCAATCTAAGTTCAGCCATAGCTAGATCGTCGGGAGTGGTGACTTTGAAAGCCCATTCGTCGCCGTCAACGTAACGCACGCTGACACCAACCGATTGCACCAGAGCGGCATCGTCGGTGAAATCTTCAGTTGCGCTGCGATAAGCCTCTAAAAGTTCAAACGCTTGAAAACCTTGAGGGGTTTGCGCTGAACGCAAAGTTTGTCGATCAACTGTGTCGAGCACGCTTTCGCCGGCGACCCTTTTGATGGTGTCAACGATAGGCATTACGGGAATCGTAGCCAAACCGGTGTCTTGCACCGACTGCGCAACCCGTTCAAAAACTGCCGATGGCGTCAACGCACGAGCCGAGTCGTGCACGAGCACAACTTGGGTTTCGGCAGCCACCGCGCCAAGTGCGTTGGCGATTGACTGCTGGCGGGTGTCGCCACCGGCCAAAACGGTAATGGTTGCCGAGTTGCTTTCGGCCAAAGCAGGTTTCACTTCGGCCGCAACAGACGCAGCAATCGAACGAGCCTGCGCCAAGTGACTTGAGGGGGCTGCGATGATGAGCTGCGTTAGGCCACGCACACTAAAAATTCGGCGCACGGCGTGTTCGATTAGGGTAACCCCAGCAACCTGGGCAAAAGCTTTGGGCACACCAGCCCCGAGGCGCTCACCACGGCCAGCCGCAACTAGAACCACCGCGATGGTCATGGTGCCTGC
Source organism: uncultured Micrococcales bacterium (assembly GCA_903929105.1). Taxonomy (GTDB): domain Bacteria; phylum Actinomycetota; class Actinomycetes; order Actinomycetales; family Microbacteriaceae; genus Rhodoluna. The sequence continues at coordinate 739 of CAIYTL010000114.1, forward strand.
TAGTCGCGCAGAACGGTGTCTAGGTGCTCGCCAGCAGCCTCTTCGTCGGTGGCACGAGCCAAAGCCAACTCAGAAACCAAAATTTGGCGGGCTTTTGCGAGCATGCGCTTTTCACCAGCTGAAAGACCACGGTCTTGGTCGCGACGCCAGAGGTCGCGCACAACTTCAGAAACTTTAACAACATCGCCCGAAGCCAGCTTTTCTAGGTTTGCTTTGTAACGGCGTGACCAGTTGGTTGGTTCTTCGGTGAATTCGGCGCGCAAAACATCTTCAACCTGCTTGACACCGGCGGCGTCGATAACATCGCGCACACCAACCATGTCAACGTTGTCGGCAGGCACCCAGATGGTCAGCTCGGTCTGTGACACCTTGAGCTGCAAATAAACTTTGGTCTCGCCTCGCAGGGTGCGATCGGCAACCTCAACAATTTGGGCGGCACCATGGTGTGGATAAACGACTGTTTGTCCAACTTCAAAACGCATGTGGAATCCCTTCAGAAACCACCAGTTTACCACAGAGTCGCAGTTTTAAGGGGGTAAAATAGAAGCGCTAGTTGCCAGTTCTGCAGGAGGAAAAATGTTAATTCGCAAGCTCAGTGTTGTGGCCGTTTCGGCTGCTCTTTTGTTGGGCACGGCCGGTTGCAGTTTCACCTCAAACGTGGCAACCAAAAAAGTTTATGCAGCCAGCGACGGCAATCAGACCGATGACGGTCACGTTCACGCTCGCAACGTGTTGATTTTGTCTGACGGCAAAAACGCCTATCTAATCGGTTCGATTACCAATGACGGCGACACCCCAGTTTCAGCGATCATTTCTGTTACCGCCGGCGCAACTGCTCCAACCACAACGTTTGAAGTTGCCGCACAAAGCAAAGTTGACTTTGGCTACCCTGCCGCTCTAGGTTTCGTGGGCAGCCAGCCTGGCATCAAACTAGAAGGCACCCTTCCAGCAGTCGGCACCAACGTTGAGGTGACCCTCGATGAATCAGCTACCTCGCAAATGGCAGTGCAGGTTCTTGACGGAACCATTCCTACCTATGCCAACCTAATGCCTTATCTTGGTCAAAACTAATTTCTGCACCAAATAAAAAACCCAGTGCGATTGCACTGGGTTTTTTATTTGCCCTAACGGCCAAAACTAAACTTCGAACTTGTAGCCCAAACCACGAACGGTCATTAGGTGAACTGGGCGCGCTGGGTCGTCTTCTATCTTTGAACGGATGCGCTTGATGTGCACGTCAAGAGTCTTGGTGTCACCAAAATAGTTTGAGCCCCAGACTCGGTCAATAATTTGTCCGCGGGTAAGAACTCGGTTGACGTTTTCTAGCAAAAGCTCTAGCAACTCGAACTCTTTTAGAGGCATCGAAACTTTTTCGCCGTGAACGAAAACCTGGTGACGTTCGATGTCCATTCGAACCGAACCGGCCTCAATTACGCCCCCATTTGAACTGGTCGATGTCAGCTGAGGTTCAACCTGGCGACGCAGCACCGCTTTCATGCGGGCCAGAAGCTCTCGCTTCATATAAGGCTTTGTGACGTAGTCGTCGGCACCCATTTCGAGGCCCACAACTTTGTCGATCTCGTCGTCTTTGGCGGTCAGCATAATGATCGGAACATTAGATGTTTGACGAATCACACGGCAAACCTCATTGCCGCTTAGACCAGGCAACATGAGGTCGAGCAAAATGATGTTGGCACCGTGCTCGTTGAAGGCAGCCACGGCCTTATTGCCGTCATCAGCTTCGATAACGTCATAGCCCTCTTTTTGAAGCAGGTAAACCAAAGGTTCGCGAAGCGACGCTTCATCTTCAACAACGAGCACTCGTGTCATTCGCCCAGTTCTTTCTGTTCGGTTAGGTCATCGACGGTGTTGTCGGCAACCGGCAATCGAAGTGTAAAAGTTGATCCGAGCCCGGGCTGCGAAAACAACCGAACCTCGCCTCGGTGATTCATTGCAACGTGTTTGACAATGCTTAGACCTAAACCGGTGCCGCCTGTTTGTCGGCTTCGCGAGGCGTCAACACGATAAAAACGTTCAAAAATTCGTGGTTGTTCGTCGAGCGGAATTCCCACACCATTATCGGCCACTGAAATTTCGGCGATTCCGTCGATGGTTCTAAGACCCACGCCAACTTGGCTGCCTTCTTCGCTATAAAGAATGGCGTTTTCAATAAGGTTCTTGAGTGCAGTCGATAGCATTTCGTGGTCGCCATAAATCATTTGACCGCGTGGTGCCTCAACCTTGATTCGAATGCGCTTAGTCTCAGCCAAGAAATGGTTGCGCTCGACGGCTTCGGCAACCACGGCACTTAAATCAATCTGATTGGCTTTGGCAACGCTTTCGGCCGATTGCAATCGTGAAAGCTGAATAATGTCTTGAACCAGACTGGCAAGACGTGAAGACTCGCGCTGCAGGTTAGCCGCAAACTTTTTGACCATGATCGGGTCATCGACAGCATCTTGAAGCGCTTCAGAAAGCAAACTAACGGCGCCGATTGGGGTCTTTAGCTCGTGCGAAATGTTGGCAACAAAGTCGCGTCGGGTTTCTTCAAGGCGGCGCGACTCGGTGCGGTCGTCAACCAAAAGCATCACATAACGTTCGCCCAAGCGAGCAGCTCTGGCGTGCACAAACACAACCTCACCACGAAGACCGGTGGTCAACTCGGTGTCAATGTGCTCTGGGTTACCCGACTCACGAGCTCGGTCAACCAGGTCAACGAGTGCGCTGTGAATCAAAAGCCGGTTCTGAACTAGACCATAAGCCTGGGCGCCAGAAGTCGCACGCAAAACAGTGTTGCTGCCGTCTAGCACCATGCCCGCGGTTGCGAGCACGTCTAGAACTTCAGCTGCGCCGTCGGGAATCGACTGCGTCTGCGTTGCTGTTGACATTCTTTGACTCGGTTGCTTTCGTTTGGTGAATCCGGTTATAAACCAGGTTGCAATCACCGTGACGATTACCAAAACAAGCGCAAACATCACTGCGTGACCGAAATCAGTGGTTATAGATGTGTTCACATTATTAACACTAGGTGATTGTTCCACGACACCAAACAAGACAAATCGCTCGAAATGGCTAATTAGAGCGCATTTAACGCAGTATTTTGTATTTGTTCACTAAAGAG
>CAIYTL010000115.1 GCA_903929105.1 uncultured Micrococcales bacterium
ATCCGAAAAAATGGATGAGGTCTTTGCTTTTTTTAGGTAACGATGTTGCAAAGGTAGGTCTGTGACCATAAATGGTGACAGCCCGACGAAGAAATTTCATTCTAAAATGTTCTAAACGAGGGGAACCTAATGACCGAAAAGTACGAAGCCGACTTTAGTGAAGGCGCAGCTGAGAATGACCCAATGCCAGCAAGCGCTGAATTGAACGCAACTCAAGACGACAGTGCTGTTGCGGCCGAGGCTGCTGCAAAGAAGTCAAAACGGTGGCGCTTAGGTCGCAATAAAACCATTGCACTTGGTGCCGCTATTTTGCTAGTCGGCGGCGGTGGTGCCTGGGCTTACAACGTTTATCAGGCGCCCACCACAGTGATCGGAATGGCGATCGGTTCGCTATTTGGTGAACAAAACCCTGCCTATGACGTGAAAGTTGCCGTTAGCTCAAATGGCATTAACGGTGGCTTGACCCTGAGCGTGTCGACCGCAGATGCCGGTGCCGACCTAAACGCCCTGCTAAACCTTGATTACGCTGGGCAAAAGGCAAGTGCGAATATCGAGGCTATTTCTTCTAAATCAGGCGACTCATATTTGCAGGTGAGCCAGTTTGAATCGCTGCTCACCCTGTTGAATGGCACAGGTGTTGGCACGAACGCCTACTCGTCGATTTTGAATTCAATCTCTGGCAAATGGATCAAAATAAGCAAAGCCGAACTCGATTCATTCACGGGCTCAACAGGCACCACTGCTACCTGCATTCAAGACAAATACAAAGACGCAGCTCACGCCGAGGCAGTGAAAACCGAGATGATCAACTTGGCCAAAGGTCACGTGTTCTTTGTAATCGACAAAGAGCTGGGTAACAACAACGGCAGCGTAGGCTATGACATTGGCTTTGATGTGCCACAGCTCAAGGCCTTTATGACCGGCTTCTTAGACAGCAAGGCTTTTGCTGATTACCAGGAATGTTCCGGAGCCACTGCATCGTTTGACAAAGCGACCGCAATCGAAGGCATCAACTCAATCACTGAAGACCAGATTAAGTCAGCAATGGGCAGTACCAAGATTTCGATTTGGGCCGACCAGTGGAGCCACAAGCTTTCAAAGCTCAGCATTGCCTCCAAGGTATCGGGCGTTGACGTTGAAGTCGATTTGATGCCGGCTGGTGACCGCAGTTCTCGAGTGCAGATTCCAACTGACTCAATCAGCATCTCTGACCTGCAATCACTGGTTTTAGGTCAATAAGACCGCTCTTAAAAAAGCTGGGCCCCGCCATCTGGCGAGGCCCAGCTTTTTGCTACCTTGGACTATTTGTTCAAGGTGCTGTCTAGGTAAATCTTGCGACCGTGCAAAGGCTGCACTGGGCGGTTGTTGCCTGAATAAGCTTCAAGGAACTGGTTGATTTGTGCCTGTGACATGGTGATCGGGTGTGTGAACACGTTCCACTTAACGCCCTCTGAACAACCAGGTGTCGTCAGGCTGCCGTCGTAGCGAACAGTCTCTGGGTTGGTTGGCAAAAGCTTGGCCCAGTCGAGTTCAATCGGGGTGTCTTCAGCGGTAGCGGTTGCAGTGGTGATCTTGTTAACAAAAGGAGCCCAAGCTGAGTTAGCCTTGCCAGCTTTTACGAAAACACCAACAACGGCGATTTTTCCGCCAGTGGTTTTGTGAACAAAGTGAAGCTCAACTGGGTAGTGCAACCCATTGACTTCGTGCTCGCTCGGTGCGTGAAAGTGAATCTGAAGCAACGGGTAAGTGATGCCGCCCAAAGCAAGAGTTTCGACAGGGTTTTGCAGCGGTTCTACTTCAACGGTGTGACCGTTGTTGAAAACGCCAGCTTCACTAGTGGTGTAGTTGAACTTAAGGTTCGTTAGCACCTTGTTGGTTGTGCCGTGAATGTCGATCGGTGACTGGGCAGTGCCGTCAGCACAAAGAGCATAGTTTGCTGGGTCAATTGTTGCCCAGTGGTTTGGTCCAGTTGAGCCGGTGTAGCTCCAAGAGGCGCCAGCGATAGCGGCTGAGGTGGCAACTGCCACGATGGCGAGTGCCGCTGCACCAGCCATTGAAATGCGCAAGGCATTTGTTTTGATTTTCATTAGTTCTGCTTTCAAATAGATTTTGCAGCTTGCAAGAAATGTGCATTTCAGCTGCAGGAGGGCGATAGATTATCGCCCTCGCCAATGCTAGACCCTTTTAGAAAATAATTTGATTATCTAATGGGTACTTTTGCCGAAGCTAATTCAACGTTTTCGTTGCCATTTGCCAAACAGGCGTCGAATATGCCAAAAACGAACTCCACCCAGGGGCAAAGCTCGTTTTGATTCAAAGCTCGTTGCTAAATCGAAAAGCCGATGGCGCGCATTTGCTCTTTGCCATCTTCAGTGATCTTTTCAGGCCCCCAAGGTGGCATCCATACCCAGTTGATTCTAAAAGCGTCGACCACGCCATCGAGAGCCTCAGCGGTTTGCTCTTCGAGCACGTCTGTGAGTGGGCATCCCGCGCTGGTTAGAGTCATGTTGATGAGCAGACTGCCGTCATCTTCTGACTTTTGTAGGCCATAAATTAGCCCCAAGTCAACGATGTTTACCCCAATTTCGGGGTCAATAACATCTTTGAGGGCTTCTTCGACCTTGTCGTACTCTGCAGGGTCTAGTTCAACGATGTTCAACTTAGGCCTTTAGGTAGCGGTCGTAGCCTTCAGCTTCGAGGCGCTCAGCTAGCTCAGGGCCACCCTCTTCGGCAACTTTGCCTGCCACAAAGACGTGAACAAAGTCAGGCTTGATGTATTTCAAGATGCGGGTGTAGTGGGTAATCAGCAAAACGCCCAAGTCTGTGTTGCCCTTAGCGCGGTTGACTCCCTCTGAAACAACCTTCAACGCGTCAACGTCAAGGCCAGAGTCTGTCTCGTCAAGAACTGCAATCTTTGGCTTGAGCAGCTCAAGCTGAAGAATTTCGTGACGCTTCTTTTCGCCACCCGAGAAACCTTCGTTTACGTTGCGCTCGGTGAAACCAGAGTCCATTTTCAGGTCATCCATTGCGCTACGAAGGTCTTTGATCCAAGTGCGTAATGCTGGTGCCTCGCCCGATAGAGCAGTTTTGGCGGTGCGCAAGAAGTTAGAAACCGACACACCTGGAATCTCAACTGGGTATTGCATGGCCAAGAACAGCCCGGCACGGGCACGTTCGTCAACGCTCATTGCTAAGACGTCTTCGCCATCGAGCAGAATCTCTCCCTCAGTGACGGTGTATTTTGGGTGGCCAGCGATTGTGTAGGCCAAAGTTGACTTGCCCGAACCGTTTGGGCCCATGATTGCGTGGGTTTCGCCGCTGCGAATGGTCAGGTCGACGCCGCGCAGGATCTCTTTGACGCCCTGTTCGGTGTCAACGGTTACGTGCAGGTTTTTGATTTGCAGAATAGTCATTGTCAAAAGTCTTTCAGTTTAGGCTTCGTCGATTTCAAGAAAAATGTCACCGTTGTCGATGATTACTTCGTAGCGAGCTACTGGTTCATATGCTGGCAATGTCAGCGCTTCACCGGTCTCGAGCGAGAACTTGGCGCCGTGCGCCCAGCATTCGATTGTGTTGTCTTTGCCAACAAAACCTTCGCTCAGCGAAATCTCGCCGTGAGAACACTTGTCGTCTAGTGCAAAAACGTCGCCCTCTTTGTTGCGAATGATGGCAATGGTGTGGTCCCCGGCCTTAACACGAATGGCCTTGCCGACCCTAATGTCATCGACTGCGCAGATTCTTAGAGCCATTATGAGGCGCTCCTTGCTAACTCGTTTTCGATTGCTTCGTTTAGGCGATCTTCGATTTCGGGAATGCCGATTTTGTGGATCACTTCGTTCTAGTAGCCGCGAACAACTAGTCTGCGGGCCTCGTTTTCGGTGATGCCTCGAATCTGCAGATAAAACAGCTGTTAATCGTCGAAACGACCGCTAGCGCTTGCGTGGCCTGCGCCTTGAATCTGACCGGTTTCGATCTCGAGGTTGGGCACCGAGTCGGCGCGGCAACCTTCAGTAAGCAAGAGGTTGCGGTTTAGCTCGTAGGTGTCGGTGCCTTCGGCGGCGGCACGAATCAATACATCGCCAACCCAAACGGTGTGTGCGCCATCGCCCTGCAAAGCGCCCTTGTAGGTAACGCGTGATTTGCAGTTTGGCTCGCTGTGGTCAACAAAAAGTCGGTTTTCGAGGTGCTGGTCGCTGTCGGCAAAATAGACCCCGAGCAGTTCAACGTCGCCGCCAGGTGCCGCAAAAGCAGCAGACGGGCTGATGCGAACCACATCGCCACCCAAACTGATGCTGATGTGCTTGAGTTTTGCGTTGCGGCCAAGTTTGGCAAACTGTGCTGAGGTGTGAACCGAGCCTGCGTTCCAATCTTGAATCGAAACCACGGTCAGTTGAGCTTCGTCGCCGACGACAATTTCGACGTTTTCGGCGAGAGTGGCATCACCCTTGTGGTCGATAATTACGACGGCCTGCGAGTGAGCTTTGGCTTCGATGATGACATGCGATGCACTCGGGGTCAGGTCGTGTGAATCAAAACCTAATCGAACCTCGGTGTTGGGTTCAGAGTCACTAGGAATCGTCACAAGGTAGGCTGCTGCGGCTGAACCCCAGGCTGCGGCGCTGGTGCGATCTTCTGGCAGGCCGGCGGCACCAAAAAGTGGGTGCTCTGCGCCAACCCACGACGTGACAACGTTTTCTGGGTGCTTGGCAGTTATGTCAGCGGCGAATTCCTCTAAAACGTCTGAGTCAAGACCGTTTAGCTTCGAAGCGCTCAAATAGCGCCACTGCTCTTCGCGCGCGCTAATCGGCGCAAAGTCAGCAACGTTAGTTGATCGAACGCGCTCTGAACGGGTTTGTAGCGGAACCTCGGCCGCACTGGCGTAACCGCCGTGGCTGTGAGCCTTGTTGCCGTGTTGGGCGGTTTGTGTCGCTTCGGCCACTAGCCAACCGCTCCTTCCATTTGCATTTCGATAAGTTTGTTGAGCTCGAGGGCATATTCCATCGGTAGCTCTTTAGCGATTGGCTCGATAAAGCCGCGAACGATCATGGCCATTGCTTCGTCTTCGGGCATGCCTCGCGACTGCAGATAGAACAGCTGCTCGTCACTGACGCGCGAAACGGTTGCCTCGTGGCCTAGCGTGACGTCGTCTTCGCGAACGTCAACGGCCGGGTAGGTGTCGCTGCGTGAAATAGTGTCTACCAGCAGCGCGTCGCAGCGAACTGTGTTTGCTGAGTGGTGAGCGCCTGGCGCCACACGAATTTCGCCGCGATACGAAGTGCGGCCACCACCGCGTGCGATTGACTTTGAAATGATCGATGACGATGTGTATGGCGCAAGGTGAATCATTTTGGCGCCGGCGTCTTGATGCTGGCCTTCACCGGCGAATGCCACCGAAAGGGTTTCGCCACGGGCGTGCTCCCCCGCCAAAATTACGGCTGGGTATTTCATGGTCACTTTTGAACCGATGTTGCCGTCGATCCACTCCATGGTTGCGCCCTCGTGAGCGATGGCTCGCTTGGTCACCAGGTTATAGACGTTGTTAGACCAGTTCTGAATAGTCGTGTAGCGAACTCGAGCGCCTTTTTTGACGATGATTTCGACCACGGCCGAGTGAAGTGAGTCTGAATCGTAGATTGGCGCTGTGCAACCTTCGATGTAGTGCACATAGCTGTCTTCGTCGGCAATGATGAGCGTGCGCTCAAACTGGCCCATGTTCTCGGTGTTGATGCGAAAGTATGCCTGAAGTGGAATCTCAACGTGAACGCCTTTAGGCACATAAACGAATGAACCACCTGACCAGACTGCAGTGTTTAGCGCAGCAAACTTGTTGTCGCCCGCAGGAATCACCGAACCGAAATATTCTTTGAAGATTTCAGGATGCTCTTTCAGCGCTGTATCAGTGTCGAGAAAGATGACACCTTGCTGCTCTAGGTCTTCGCGAATCTGGTGGTAGACCACTTCTGATTCGTATTGTGCTGCAACACCAGCAACTAGGCGTGAACGTTCTGCCTCTGGAATTCCCAGGCGTTCGTAGGTGTTTTTGATGTCGTCAGGCAGTTCCTCCCACGACTTTGCTTGGCGTTCAGTTGAACGAACGAAGTACTTGATGTTGTCAAAGTCGATGCCGCTTAGGTCTGAGCCCCAGCTAGGCATCGGCTTGCGCAAGAAATACTCGTAACCTTTCAGACGGTTTTCGAGCATCCAGTCGGCTTCAGATTTTTTGCCTGAAATATCGCGAACCACAGCCTCGTTGATGCCGCGAACTGCAGCTTGGCCCGCTTTATCAGAGTCGGCCCATCCGAATTCATAGACGCCTAAGCTGTCAAGTTCGGGGCGTTCGATGATGTTTTCAGACATGCTGACCCTTCTTCGATTCTGTTATTTGGTTCTTCTGCAACAACCTGAAGTTGAGCTCAAAGTATTCCAGCGATTTCATGCGACACTTGAATAAGTTGCTTGCGATCGGGCTTCGTTGCCTGCTGGTTCAAAGTTCAAGTTTAGCCAAGACTGGCTTTTGACACTAGCCCTAAACGCGGGCACTTTGAAGTTTTTGGGTCTGAAAGGGCTGATTTTGAATCGTTTGTCTTCACTTTGGGTTAGACCAGCCGATTGGGCTGGCGCACGTTTAGCCGGCAAGGCCCGTCTTTGGGCCTGGGTGTCACTGGCCAGCGAAATTTTGATCGTTGTTACCGGTGGCGTAGTTCGTTTGACCGGTTCGGGTTTGGGTTGCACCGACTGGCCGGAATGCACGGCCGGGCACCTCAGCACTACGCCGGCTCAGGGCATTCACGGCGCAATTGAGTTTGGCAACCGCTTGCTCACCGGAGTTTTGATCATTGTTGCCTTGGCCACGCTGTTGGCCGTTCGCGGCGCAGCGCTTCGCTCGGCAACCCGAATGGCTTGGGTGCTGATTGCAGGCATTGCGGTGCAGGCCGTTGTCGGTGGCGTAACCGTTTGGATCAAACTGATTCCGTGGTTGGTAGGCGTTCACTTCGTATTGAGTGCCGTGATGATTGTGCTGTCGTGCCTATTGGTATGGCGGGTTTATCAGCCTCAACACCGCACCATGCCCCAGTTGGCCTACCGAATGGCGAATCCGCTAGTTTGGCTCGGTGGCTTAGTCGTGTTCATTGGGGTGCTGACTACTGGGTCAGGGCCACACGCGGGTGACATCAACTCGGTTCGTAACGGTTTGTCGTTTGAGATTCTTGAAAAAGTTCACAGCGTGCCGGCCTATTTGTTACTAACGCTCGAGATTATTTTGTTCACCTTGCTGCTGCGTCACGATCTGCGCCGGCAACCCCGTGAAAATCGTCTGGCCACGATTGTGTTTGGGGCTCTTTTGCTCACAACAGTGGCACAGGCCATCTTGGGGGTAGTGCAGAGTTATTTGGTGACACCTGCCGTGCCAGCTCTGCTTGTTGGTTTTCACATGTTTGGTGCGTCAGCGCTAGTTGCACTACTGACTTTTGCCTGGCTGACGGTTCACGGCAAAAGCTCTGATTCAGCGGCCGCAGCAGAGTCTAAATAATCGCGCATGGCTAGATTGCATTGGTTTCGCAAAGACTTTCGCCTGAATGACAACGAGGCATTGGCTGAGTGCATAACTTCAGCACATGCTGACGGCGACGGTTCGGTAACGGCGCTGTATGTGTTTGATTTGAACGCATTCAAAGCTCTCGCGGGAATCAGACAACATTCCCTGCGTGCCGGCGTTGCCGCGCTCGCCGATAGTCTTCTAGAACTTGGCGGTGAACTAAACATTCAACAGGCCGCTGGTGGCTTGTCTGCCGTAGCTGAAGCGGTAGTCAGAGTTGCTCAGGCGGCTGAAGTCAAAGAAGTTCACGCCATGCGGCTTTTTGACCCAGCCGGAGTAGCCGAGCAAAACGCAGTAGGTCTTGCATTGCAGGCAGCGGGAATCTTTTTGCGCTTGACCGGAAGCAACTATGCGGTAGCGCCCGGCACAGTGCTAAAGGCAAGCGATGGAACACCGTATCGGGTGTATACGCCCTTTTTCAAGGCATGGTTCGAGCTGCTGCCAGCAGGTGCAGCTGCCGCACCCAAGCCACTGCCCCAACTCGGTCAAACCTGGCGCTCGCCGCTGGTGGCTCAAATCAGCCCGAGCCAAGGGTTGCCTGATTGCACCGAAGCAGTGGCTTTCGAAGTCAAAGCGGGCGAAGCATTTGCCCTGCGAACTTTTGAACGATTCAAGAAACGTGCGCTCGCCGACTATGCCGATGACCGCAATCGCGCCGACCTCAGTGGCACCTCACATTTGAGCCATGCGTTGGCTCACGGCGAGGTTCACCCCCGCACGCTGCTCGCTCAGCTCGGCGACTCCAAAGGTGAAGAAGTTTTTCGCAAAGAGCTGGCTTGGCGCGAGTTTTATGCCGACGTGCTCTGGCATAACCCTGAATCGCTAAACGATTACTACGCCCCGATCTTCGCAAAAATGCGCTACGACACCGGCGAGCAGTCTGAACTGCGCCTCAAGGCGTGGCAGGCCGGAAAAACAGGGTATCCGATGGTTGACGCGGGAATGCGACAGCTGCTGGCAGATGGTTGGGTTCACAACCGCGTGCGCATGATTGTGGCTTCGTTCTTGGTCAAAGATTTGCACCTTGAGTGGCAGCAGGGCGCAGCCTGGTTTGAACGCCACCTGAGCGATTTTGACCCGGCTTCAAATGCCCACGGATGGCAGTGGACTGCAGGAACCGGCACCGATGCGTCGCCTTATTACCGCGTTTTCAACCCCGTTATGCAGGGACTAAAGTTTGATCCAAACGGTGATTACGTTCGCAAATATGTTCCTGAGTTGGCTCACCTTGCCGGGGCAAGTGCGCACGAACCATGGGAATCGCCGAATGGTTACAGCGCGGGTTATGTCGAACGAATTGTCGATCACGGCCTTGAGCGTCAAGAGTCGCTGGCGCGCCTAGAAGAGCTCAAAGCGCTGCGCTAAAATCCGCTTCGATTGTTTTCAGTGACTAGAACAATGCAATGTGCATTAGTGGGTCGAGCGCGACTGCCAAGAACAAAACTGTCAAATAAGTAATCGAACCGTGAAATAAGCGCATCGGATTTTTGGCGTCGCCGTCTTTGCCATCTTTGTAAAGCACGTAGGCCTCAAACACAAACCAGGCTCCGCTCGCGACCGCTAGAACGCTATAGATTGCACCCATCTGCGCTGCGGGAATCAAAATCAGAGTCGAAACGTAAAGCGCCCAGCTGTAAAGAATGATTTGAATGCCCACTACACCGGGGGCTGCTACCACTGGCAACATCGGCACGTTGGCCGCCGCATAATCTTTTTTATATTTCATGGCCAACGGCCAGTAATGCGGCGGGGTCCATAAGAAAATTATCAGGAACAAGACCCAAGCACCGATCTCAACGGTGTGCGTCACAGCAGACCATCCGATAAGAACCGGCATGCAGCCCGCTGCGCCACCCCAAACGATGTTTTGCGGGGTGCGTCGCTTGAGCAGCATGGTGTAAATCAGCACATAGAAGGCGATCGCTGCAACCGAAAGCACTGCCGAGAGCCAGCCGCCCACGATCCACAACCAAACAGTTGAGACGATAGCGAGAATCCAGGCAAAAACGAATGCTTCAGTTTTGCTCAATTCGCCGGTGACGAGCGGGCGACCTTTGGTGCGGCCCATAATCTTGTCGATGTCGGCATCGATGTAACAGTTGAACGCGTTAGCTGAACCTGCGCTGAGGGCTCCGCCGACCAGCGTGCCTAAAACTAACCACCAAAACTTGCCGAACTCGCCGATACCGTGGTTGGCCAAAATCATGGTTGGCACGGTTGTTATAAGCAATAGCTCAATTACGCGTGGTTTGGTCAGCGCAACATAGGCTTTTGCCTTTGCCGAAAAGTAGTTTTTGGGTGTGGTTGAAGAACTCATCGCTACCAGTCTAAATGCCCTAAAGGTATAGACTTTTTACTAGTTGTGGAATGAAAGATTTTCAACCCTGTTGAACCTTCAAGAACTCATAACTTAATCGGCGATGGAGCCATTTCTTCCCTGAGCGCCTGCTTATTTTTGTAGGTGATTCTTCTACAAATCTAAGGAGACGTCCTTGTCAGAATTCCAGTGGTCAGAACTTGACTCAAAGGCCGTAGACACCGCTCGTGTTTTAGCCGCCGACGCCGTTGAAAAAGTTGGCAATGGCCACCCCGGCACAGCCATTAGCTTGGCACCGGTTGCTTACCTGCTTTTCAACAAGGTGATGCGTCACGACCCTTCTGACGACCGCTGGCTTGGCCGCGACCGCTTCATTCTTTCGGTTGGCCACAGTTCGCTGACCATCTATAACCAGCTTTATTTGCACGGATACGGCCTAGAGCTTGACGACTTGAAGGCGCTGCGCACTTGGGGTTCAGCCACCCCTGGTCACCCAGAATACGGCCACACTAAAGGTGTTGAAATCACTACTGGCCCGTTGGGTCAAGGTTTGGCTTCGGCAACAGGTTTTGCCTATGCTGCCCGGTTTGAGCGCGGCTTGTTTGACCCAAAGGCTGCCGAAGGCACCAGCCCGTTTGACCACTTTGTTTATGTGATCGCTGGCGATGGCGACATGCAAGAGGGCGTGACTGCTGAAGCTGCTTCGCTTGCTGGCCACCAAAAGCTTGGCAACCTCGTGGTCATTTATGACTCAAACCAGATTTCGATTGAAGACGACACCAACATTGCCTTCACCGAAGACGTGAGTGCTCGATATGAGTCTTATGGCTGGCACACTCAGGTTGTCGACTGGAAGAAAACCGGTGACTACGTTGAAGACGTTGCCGAGTTGTATCGCGCCATTGAGGCAGCGAAGGCGGTTACTGACAAGCCTTCACTCATTACCCTTCGCACCATCATCGGCTGGCCTTCGCCTAAGAAGCAGAACAGTGGCAAGATTCACGGTTCGGCTCTAGGTGCCGAAGAGCTAGCCGGTCTAAAGACTGTTCTAGGTTTTGACCCAGAAAAAACTTTTGAAGTTGACCCTGCGGTTATCGCTCACACTCGCGGCTACCAGAAGCACGCTGACGCGGTTCGCGCCACTTGGCAGGCACAGTTCGATGCTTGGGCTAGCGAAAACGCTGAGAGCAAAAAGCTTCTCGACCGAGTTGTTTCAGGTCAGGCTCCTGCAGGTCTTGCCGAGGCGCTGCCTAAGTTCGATGGCGGCACCGAGGTTTCAACCCGTGCGGCATCGGGCAAAGTAATCAACGCTCTTGCCTCAGTGATGCCAGAACTTTGGGGTGGCTCAGCCGACCTAGCAGAGTCAAACCTCACGACCATCAATGGCGCTAAGTCATTTGTTCCTGCCGAGTGGTCAACTCACGAGTGGTCTGGCGACAAGTTTGGTCGCGTGTTGCACTTTGGTATTCGCGAGCATGCAATGGGCTCAATCTTGAACGGCATCGTTCTGCACGGCAACACCCGTGCATTCGGCGGAACCTTCTTGATCTTCAGTGACTACATGCGTCCAGCAGTTCGTTTGGCTGCACTTATGAAGGTTCCAACCATTTTTGTCTGGACCCACGACTCGGTCGCACTCGGCGAAGACGGCCCAACTCACCAGCCAATCGAACAGATTTCAACTCTGCGCGCGATTCCTGGCCTAGACATTGTTCGCCCTGGTGACGCCAACGAGACTGCTTATGCCTGGAAGACCATGCTTGAGCGCCGCGAAGGCCCAGCCGGCATTGCCCTAACCCGTCAGAACATTCCGGTGTTCAAGCGCGGCGAGGCTGACTCAACCGGCGCCGTCTTTGCTGGTGCCGAGAACACTGCTAAAGGCGCCTACACCCTGGTCGACGCAGCAAACGGCGCACCTAAGGTGATTTTGATTGCTACCGGCTCAGAAGTTCAGCTAGCCGTCAACGCACGTGAACAGCTAGAAGCAGCCGGTATTGCAACCCGTGTAGTTTCAGCGCCGTGCCTGGAATGGTTTGACGAGCAGTCGGCAGAATATCGCGAGAGCGTCTTGCCAGCATCGGTCACTGCCCGCGTATCAGTTGAGGCTGGTCTTTCACTCGGATGGTCGAAGTACATCGGCCTCGGCGAGAGCGTATCAATCGAGCACTTCGGCGCATCGGCTGACTACAAGACGCTTTTCACTCAGTTTGGCATCACCACTGAAGCTGTGGTTGCCGCCGCTCACAAGACCCTGGCCCGCGCCTAGGTCATCCATCGATTTAAAAGCACCAAAGACTTCTTAGAAAGCAGAAAACTATGACCAGCCCACTAGCTCAACTAGCAGCCAACGGCGTAAGCATTTGGCTTGACGACCTTTCACGCCAGCGCATCACCTCGGGTGGTCTGCGCGACATCATCACCAACCGCAGCGTTTCAGGTGTAACCACCAACCCGACCATCTTTGCGGGTGCCCTTTCAAAAGGCGAAGGCTATGGTCCACAGGTTTCAGAGCTAGCCGCTAAGGGCGCTAGCGCTGCCGAAGCTGTTTTTGAAATCACCACCCAAGATGTGGCCGACGCCTGCGACATCTTCGCTGGGGTTTATGCCGACTCAAAAGGTTTTGACGGTCGCGTTTCGATCGAGGTTGAACCAGGTTTGGCGCACGACACCGCGGGCACCGTGGCTCAAGCAAAGCAGCTGTTTGCAAAAGTTAACCGCGAAAACGTGATGATCAAGATTCCGGCAACTAAAGCCGGTCTTGGCGCAATCACCGAGGTAATCGGCGAGGGAATCAGCGTAAACGTGACCCTAATCTTTTCGTTGGCGCGCTACCACGAAGTAATCGCTGCCTACATCGCTGGCGTTGAGAAGGCAAAAGCTGCCGGTCACGACATCAGCAAGATTCATTCGGTTGCGTCTTTCTTTGTTTCACGCGTTGACCTAGAAATCGACAAGCGCCTGAGCGCCGTGGGCACCGAATCGGCTTTGGCGTTGAAGAGCAAGGCTGCTCTGGCCAACGCTCGCTTGGCCTACCAGGTTTATGAGCAAGACTTTGCAACTGAACGCTGGGCAGCCCTAGCTGCAGCTGGCGCCAACAAGCAGCGCCCGCTAATGGCCTCAACCGGTGTGAAAGACCCTAACTTGAGCGACACCCTGTATGTCACCGAGTTGGTAGCCCCTGACCTAGTGAACACCATGCCAGAAAAGACCATGGAGGCCGTTTATGACC
>CAIYTL010000116.1 GCA_903929105.1 uncultured Micrococcales bacterium
ACCAGGTTGCTTAGCTCACCTGACAGACAGACGGTTTGACCGCCGATAATCAGCCTACATAGCATAACTGCTATGCTGATTCCAGGTGCTATGTTGGCATCAATTTATTGGGGGGTAGCAGTGGGATCATTCTTTACATTCGGTTTGAACAAATCAGACTTGAGGCCCGCTAAGTTCTTCAAGTTCTTGGGTTTGCTCGCAAGCGCATACGTTTTTTGGAGCCTAGTTGCTGAGCTCACACCAAACTTCGGGCCCGGCGGTTATCAAGCACAAAACAATTTGCCTCAAAGCCTAGGCCTGGCGTTGGTTATGGCGCCTGTCTCTTTTATTGCGGTGAGCGTTTTGGCTGCAATTGGCACCTATATGGTCGTTGTAACTCTGATCAGGTTGCAAAAGTCGCTCAAACATTCGGGCAACAATCTTGGCGTGCCCAGGCAGAACAAGTGGGCATTAGTTCTGTGGTTTGCTGGCCTAACCTATTTTCAGGTTTACCTAAACAGACCTGTGACATTTGAAACACTCAACTACATAAACTTTGCAAAATACACAATGTCGTTTTTGACAGTAGCGCTATGCATGTTTGCCGCAAGTGAGGTACGGCGAGCTGCTATTCGCCGACAGGCGCAGCCGGTGCTTGACCGCTAGCCACGCGAGCTGGCAACGCCCAGATCAACAAGAACGAGAGCAGAGCCAAAGCAGTGCTCACTGCTAGGCCGTTGGCTGCGGCGTTAGCCCATCCGTCCGCAATGTCTTTTAGCGAACCCTGTTGAGTCTTGGCCACCATTGTCAGGCTGCCAAAAAGCACCGAGCCCACAACTGCAACACCGATTGCGTTGCCCACGCGCTGCATAGTGTTCACCACGCCTGACGCTGAACCAGCATCTTGGCGTTCAACGGTTGCCACAATGAACTGCGCGTTTGGAGCCAAGAACAAGCCGTTACCGAGACCGCCGATAAGCATGCTTGGCAGAAGAATCCAGTTGGTTAGACCGGTTGGGTCAAGGTTGGTCAGAATCAACCAGAGGCTGCCAAGCGAGATGGTTACCAAAGCCAAACCGAGGGCCAGCGCGTTGCGACCGAAACGGGCTGCCATGCGCTGACTCTGCTGCGATCCAATAACCGTGCCGATTGCGAACGGTAGCGAAACCAAACCGGTCTCAAGGGCGGTGTGGTGCAAGCCCGCCTGCCAGAACAGTGACAGGCTAAAGAAAATGCTGGTGAAACCTGCGAAATAAACCAGTGCCAAAATCGTGCCAAGGGTGAAGTTAGCGTGCGCATATAGGCGTGGTGGCACCAGCGGGTTGCGGCCGCGCTTGGCATAGGCGACCTCCCAAAGCGCGAACAACACAAAGATGAGTACGCCACCAGCAAGTGAAAGGTAGGTCCAGAGCGGCCAGCCTTCTTCTTGACCCTGAATCAGTGGCACCAAAATTGCGGTTAAGCCACCCGAGACCAGAATGACACCAACCCAGTCAAGCCCCGCGTTCACGTGTTCGGCGTCGTGAGCTGGCAAATAAAGCGCTGCGGCGATCACTGTTGCTATGCCGATTGGAATATTCACAAAGAACACCCAGCGCCAGCCGTCAGCCTCGCCAAAAGCTTGAATCAAAAGCCCGCCGGCGATTGGGCCTAGAGCTGTCGAAACACCAATGGTTGCGCCCATAAACGCAAACGCTTTGCCGCGGTCTTTGCCGTGAAACAGGGTTTGAATAAACGCCGTGACTGCTGGCAAAAAGATGCCACCGGCAAGACCCTGAACCACACGAGCAATAACGATTTGAGGGTCGTTCTGTGCCACGCCACAGGCGACGCTGGCGATGGTGAACAGCGCAACGCCGATTAGATAAACCCACTTGTGGCCAAAGCGGTCGCCCAGGCGGCCAGCTGGAATCAGCGCCAAACCGAAGGTCAGCGCATAGCCTGAGATGATCCACGACAGGGTTGATTCGCTTGCGTTGAGGCTCACGCGAATGCTTGGCAGCGCCACGTTGACAATCGAAGTGTCGAGCAGGGCAATGAACATGCCTGCGAGCAAAATGCCCAGTGCTAGCCAAGTTTTCTTGGTTGGGGCTGTTGGTTGAAAGTTTGCGGTGGTCATGTGTTGCCTAACGTTTTTATTCGGATGTTTGCAACTGGCTCGAAAGCGGCAGCGTGAAAAATGTTCCTCTGTTACCAACCTAAAGGCTCGCACGGTATTCCATCGGAATAGGCTTGATTCATGCATTCGATGTTTCGCCACTATGCGCTTCATGCGGTTTTCGCCGCGTCGGCCGCTGCTCTAGCGCTGCTGGTCGCAGGCGTTTGGGCGGTAACTGTGGTCGGTGGGCCAATTTGGCCGAGCCTGGTTGATGCAAACAACCAGAGTTCTTGGGCTCACAGCGGTGAGTTGAGTGTTTTGGTTCTAGTGATAACAGCTGTAGGCATGTTCATTGCGCTTTATGGCTTTGCCATTGCACGCATTCTCGTCGCCTTAAAGCGTGAGCGAATCACCGATGTTCAGGGCGGGGGATGGCAACTTATGGTGCCCAGTGTCTTGGCTGTTTTCACCGGTGCAGTTTTGGGCGTGGTTTTGAACCCGCTCTTTGGCCTGGTTGCGCTCGCTAGCGTTTGGCCGATGCTCGCCGCTTGGCGAGTTGCCAAACCGTTTCAGCCGCCAAAGTTTGACTAGTCACTTCGGGCCGCGGTGCTAGCTAGAATTGACCACATTATGACTTCTGCGATCACCGCTCCTTTTTCAACCGCAACCGGCGCCGATGTGCGTGTGCGTTTTTGCCCTTCGCCAACCGGCACACCTCATGTGGGTTTGGTTCGCACGGCTCTTTTTAACTGGGCTTATGCTCGCCACACCGGCGGCACTTTTGTGTTTCGAATCGAAGACACCGACGCTGAGCGCGACAGCGAAGAGAGCTACGAGATGATTCTTGAGGCGCTTCGCTGGCTTGGTTTGAACTGGGATGAAGGCATTGAGGTGGGCGGCCCTAACGAACCATATCGTCAGAGCGAGCGCAGCCACATTTATGCCGAGGTTATCGAAAAACTCAAGGCTAGCGGTCACGTTTATGAGAGCTACCTCACGGGCGAAGAGATTGACGCTCGCAACGAGGCCAATGGCCGTGCCAAACAGCTCGGTTATGACAACTCTGAGCGCGAACTAACCGAAGAGCAGCGAGCCGCATATCGTGCTGAGGGCCGCAGCCCTGCGCTTCGTCTGCGCTTGCCTGACACCGACATTAAGTTCACCGACTTGGTTCGAGGCGAAATCACTTTTCCCGTCGGAAGTTTCGCTGACTTTGTGTTGGTGCGCCCGAATGGCCAGCCGCTTTACACTCTTGTCAACCCGGTTGACGATGCTTTGATGGGCGTGACTCACGTGCTTCGCGGCGAAGACTTGCTTTCGTCAACTCCGCGCCAGATAGCGCTCTATAACGCGCTTTATGAGGCTGGCATTGCCAAGTTCATTCCGCAGTTCGGACACCTGCCTTATGTAATGGGCGAGGGTAACAAGAAGCTTTCAAAGCGCGACCCTGAGTCGAACCTCTTTCACCACCGCGACCGCGGCTTTGTGCCCGAAGGGCTTTTGAACTACCTGGCTTTGTTGGGCTGGGGCATTAGTGCTGACCGCGATATTTTTAGCTTGGATGAACTGGCCGGCGCCTTTGACGTTGCAAACGTCAACCCAAACCCGGCTCGCTTTGACCTCAAGAAGGCCGAAGCGATCAACTCGGCGCACATTCGTTTGTTGGGCGCTGACGATTTCGCTTCGCGCCTCGTGCCTTATTTGCAAAGCGCGGGCGTGGTTGGAGCAACTTTGTCGTCTCGTGAGCACGAGATTTTGGCTGAGGCCGCACCTTTGATTCAAGAGCGCATTATTGTGCTGGGCGAGGCTGCACCAATGTTGAGTTTCTTGTTTGTCGAGGCCAAAGACATTGTTGTCGAAGACGATGCTAAAGCAGGTTTGCCTGCAAACACCGGCGCGATTCTTGAGGCTGCGATTGCTGCACTCGAGC
>CAIYTL010000117.1 GCA_903929105.1 uncultured Micrococcales bacterium
CTGGTGAAGCCAAAATGGTTATTGCCAAGACTGTCGAAGGTGAAATCGGCTTGCTGCCAGGTCACGAGCCAATGCTCGCGATTTTGGCTAGCGGTGAGGTTCGCATCACTTTGCCAACCGGCGAAATCATCAAGGCTAATGCCCAAGACGGTTTCTTGTCGGTTGAACACAACGTGGTGACTGTGGTTGCCCGTCACGCAGCCTTGGTCTAACGGCTTTTAGCTAAAGAAAATCCCGCTGAGTTATCTCAGCGGGTTTTTTCATGCCTGATTTTCTAGGCTTTTGAAGATTTTGGTTTGGTAGCTGGGCGCTCGCGTCGGTTCGCCGCTGGAACCCACTTAACGTCGCCACCGTGTTTGATGTTTGCGTAACGTGCTAGCACGAAAAGCAAGTCGCTTAGGCGGTTGAGATAACGCGCAGCGAGCACACTCACGCCGCCGTCGGTCGAACCCTTTTTGGCAGGGTCGGTGCCATAGGCTTCGATTGCGTGCCAGGTTGCGCGCTCGGCGCGGCGCACTACGGTGCGTGCGAGGTGCAGGCCGGCAGCCAAGCCTGAACCGCCAGGCAAAATAAATGAGTCGAGTTTGTCGAGGTCGGCGTTGTATTTATCGATGGCTGCTTCTAGAGCATCGATCCACTCGGCACCAACTCGAAGCGGTTCGTATTCGTAGTGTTCGTTCAGAGGGTTTGAAAGGTCTGCACCAAGGTCAAAGAGGTCATTCTGAATCTGCGAGAGTAGCTCAAGTGTCTCGTGGTCAAACTCGTTGCGAGCTAGCGAGACGGCAACGCCGATGGCTGAGTTCGCCTCGTCAACGTCAGCATAAGCTTCGATTCGTGGGTCGGTTTTGCGAGTTCGGGTGAAGTTACTAAGACCCGTCATGCCCTCGTCGCCGGTGCGAGTGTAGATTTTTGTGAGTTTGACCATGCATCAAGTCTAGGCTGGTGTCATGCGTTTTTTATTGCCACCCAGTGAAACCAAAATCCGTGGTGGCCAGGGCGTTATTTTGAATCTCAAGTCACTGTCTTTCGCCGGTCTGACTGCGGCTCGTGCTCAAATATTAGGTGCTTTAGAGTTGCTGGCCGTCAACCCCGAGCTCGCTGCCAAAGTATTGAAAATTGGGCCGAAGAATTTGCATGAACTTGTTGCAAATGAGCAGCTTCGCACGTCAGCCACCTTGCCCGCAATCGACCGTTACGACGGCACACTGTTTGATGCGCTCAAGGGAATCGAACCGGCTGTCGCTGGGGGAGCCATTCACCCACTCAGCCAACTGGCTCAGGGCCGCTTGGCTCAACACGTGTTCATTCAGTCGGCACTTTTTGGTCTAGTTTCTGCAGGCGACGCTATTCCTGCCTATCGACTTTCGGGCACTACGTCATTGCCTGGCGCAGCGCTAAAGAAGATGTGGCCCGAGGCTCACGAAGTTGTTTGGCGTGAACTGGGTGCTGGCCTAATCGTTGATCTGCGATCAAAAAGCTATGCCGATCTTGCCCCGCTGCCGACTGATGGGTCAGTCGATTGGGTGTGGATCGAGGTGGTGCACGAAGGCCCTGACGGCGTGCGCAAACCCATGAACCACTTCAATAAAAAAGCTAAAGGAGTTTTGGTTCGCGCCGCCCTCCAGGCTAAGTCGATGCCTAAAACTCTTGCCGCGCTGGCTGAAGTTGCTCGCTCGGTTGGCCTCGAGCTTGAGCCCCCGTTGCACGATCGCACGGCCGTGCTAGTCACTCGTGAGCAACTAGCCCGCTAGCAGCCATACTTTGAGCTTGATGCTCGAGTTTTGCTTAGTGCAGGCTGATTGTTGCCTCGGCATCGCGACGCACTTCAGGAACATCGCGATAGTTGATGCCCTCGTGAGCAAGTAACCAGCGTTTGGTTGGCAGGCCATCGCCACCGCTATAGCCGGTGATTCTGTCGCCTGCGCCAAGAATGCGGTGGCAGCCGATTACTAGCGGAACGGGGTTTGAGCCCACTGCACCGCCGACCGCACGAACTGCGCTCGGGTTGCCGATGCGACGGGCTATGTCGGCATAGGTGATTGCTTCGCCAAAACCAACTTTGGCGATCTCGCCCCAAACAGCCCGCTGAAAGTCGGTGCCCTCATAGGCAACGGCAAAGTCGAGGTTTTTGCGTTTGCCTGCAAAAAAGTCGCGCAGCTGAGTGGCGGCTTCAATGAGAACTTGTGATGGTTCAGGGCCTTCGTCAGCTGAAGCAGGCACTGAGCCAAGTAGGTCTAGTTTGACCACGGTGTTTTCGAGGGCCTTCAACACGATAGGGCCAATGGGCGAATCGATGGTCAGGGTTGAGTCGAAGATTACTGATTCCATTCCCAAAACCTATCTGGCGGCGACGCCATAAGTGATTGTTAAATCGTAGTCGGGTAACAAATGCCCAGTCTTAGACTTGTGGGCAAAAAGATGGGCCCGGTCTTGCGACCGAGCCCACCCAAATGGTTTTTTAGAAAGCTCGCCATGCTTCGTCGAGGCACCCGCGCAAAATCTGCTCAATCTCGTTGAACTCGTCTTGGCCGATGGTTAGCGGCGGTGCAAGCTGCACAACCGGGTCGCCACGGTCATCGCTGCGGCAATACAAACCCTC
>CAIYTL010000118.1 GCA_903929105.1 uncultured Micrococcales bacterium
CAACAGCGCAACTGTCAACCCGATGACCTATGACGCAGCTTCGCTCTCATTCGATTTTGTGCCCACTTCGAGCAAGGTTTATTTCACCTACACATTTGCTTCAGATGAATACCTCGAATGGGTGAATCTGTTCAACGACGTTTTTGCTTTCTATGTGAACGGCACAAACTGTGCAACTGTGCCTAACCCAGCTGGCGGCAGCACCTTGCCAGTGAGCATTGACAGCATCAACAGCGCAGTAAACACAAATCTCTTTCGCGACAACGCTTTTTCGAATCCTCCAGCGAATCCTCTAAATATCGAATATGACGGCTTGAGCGTTGAAATGATTTGCTCGGCAAACGTAAACCCTGGCGTCACTAACCACATGAAGCTTGCAATTGCTGACACCAGCGACGGCATTCTTGACACTGCGGTGATGATCAAGGCTCAAAGTCTGTCAACTACACCACCAGAGTCTTGCAACAACGGTGTTGATGACAACAATGACGGCAAAGTTGACATGGATGACAACATTTGCAAGACCACAACCACACCAGCCCCGGTTGGCCAAAGCGGCGTCGGAGGCACTACATCAGCGCCGCTTCCGTTGCCACCAGTAGCCATTACCCCGGTGGCTTATTCTGGCGCACCAGCCTTTACCGGCAACGAGGGCACCCCGATTTTGCTAGACCCAGCCGCATTGGGCTGGAAGCTTGCTAAAGGCACCTACAGCACAACTTGGTCAGTTACCGGCATCAACGGCACCAGCGCAACCTGCGAAATTTCTCCGAGTGGTCCACAGCAAATCAACCCCGATGGCTCAGCAAAGCTCACCTATGCCGTGTGCCCGAAAGATGGCGAATACGTAGCGCACATTTGGGGTTGGGAATGCAGCAACGCTAACTGCGGCAGCAGTGATGATTATGACGTTGACTTCTTTGTTCACAATGCGCCACCAACATCAAACATCACCGAGCCGAGTTCTAGCGGCTCTGCCACCGTGGTCGCAGACTCGCCGGTTACATTGACTGCTGCCGTTGCTGACCCGGGCGATGACCCAGTGACCTGCACGGTGACTTGGGGCGACTCAACCACGGGTTCAGCAACCTATGACCCAACAACTCAAACCTGTTCAGCTCAAAACACCTATGCGGCGCCAATTGCGCAGGGCATTGGCGCCGCTGCGGCAGATCAGGTAGTCGCAACCATTAGCGCTACCGATAGTCAAGGTGCAACATCAGCTTCGGCGATTGTCCTCACGATCGCCGCCGCCGGCAACCCAAGCCTTGCTGCACAAAACTTGAGTTTCAACGTGGCCCCGCCGTCTTTCGCAAACTACGGCGACAGTTTCACTATCGATGCTGTCAGCGACTCGAGCCTGCCGGTGACCATTGCTGCCGACGGCGGTTGCACGCTGCTTGACGCAACGGTGACCATGACCAGCGGCACCGTCGACTGCCAAATCTATGTTGACCAACCTGGCGATTCAACCTTTGATGCTGCACCTCAACTCAGCGCCACAGTTTACGCAGCGCCGGCGCCGCTAACCGTCGAAGCAGATTACGCGAGCAAAGTTTGGGGCGACTCCGACCCGGGTTTGGGCTACCAAGTAACCAGCGGAGCATTGTTGAGCGGCGACTCGCTAACCGGCGAGATTAATCGTGAGGTTGGCGAATATCTGGGTTCATACCTCATCGGCCAAGGCACTCTCGATGCTGGCTCGAACTATGCAATCAACTTTGTCGGCAACTGGTTCGACATCACAGGTTATGCGCCTTATGTCACTCTCGACCCGCAAGACTTTACAGTGGCCGCAGGCGATGCCATCACCTTGCAAGCGGCGGGTGACGCGAGCCCGTCGGCGGGCATCCGTTGGCAAAAAATGGCAAGCGTTGGCTCATTCAGTGACATTGTGGGCGAAACAGGCGACAGCTTCTTGCCACCAACCACAGCTGCCGACGACGCAGCCGTCTATCGAGCCGTGTTTAGCAATGGTCTCGGCGAGGCTATTAGCGGTTATGCCACAGTCACTGTGGTGTCGATCGACAGCGTTTCGCCTTTGAGTGTTTCGCAAGGCCAATCGGTGACTATCACCGGCACGGGCCTTAGCAACATTGAAACCGTGAGATTTGCTGGGGCGCAAACCAATGCCATTACCAGCGCCACTGCAAATAGCTTGACTGTTAATGTGCCAATAAAAGCTCGAACTGGCCAGCTGACAGTGATTCAAGCCGGGGTTTCGGCAACCTCGAGCCAGTCGCTCGTAGTCACCAAGCCGACTCCCGCTCCAAAAGTCACCAGCCTTTGGCCAAGATCTGCTCAAGCTGGCGCAACAGTGACAATCAGCGGCACAAACCTAACCGGCACAACGGCGGTGAATTTTGGCACGACTGCAGCCCACTTTGCATTAGTTTCGTCGACCCGCCTTTTGGTAGTTGTGCCTTTTGCTGCCAAGAATGGACCGATTTCTGTCACTAACCCGGCAGGCAACGCCGCAACCGCAGATTTCACCCTTCGCTCGGGCACCATGACGCCCAAGGTCGGTGCGGTGCATTTGGTTTCGGTTAGCCCATTCTCGTCGGCAACTTTGCTACTCACCGGTTTGCACATCGGCTCTGCGACAAGCATCAAAATCAACAATGTTTCTCTCGCCTTCACACCATTGACGGCCGAGAAAGTGCTCATAACTGTTCCTATCAGCACCCCAAACATTGCATCAACGATTGCACCTGTTATCGTGTTCAATGGTGTGTCTACCAGCCAAAATCCGAAACGGATGAAGGTGCTCGATTGGAAATAAGCAATTCGACTGAAGGCAGTGCAAACCCAAACTCAAAAGGTTTGACCAAAACTCAAAAGTTCATTCTTGGTGTTTTCGGCGTCATGGTGGTTGCGAGTGTGCTGAGTGTCGTCGGTTTGTCAGTTCTCAACGGGCAACAACACGCCACTGGTTCGACAACCCCCAAGGCAGACTGCACTCGATTGGTGGTGGGTGCAAAACCTTCGTCTGGCGGCCCCGCTTATACAAAGAGTTATGTCGACAGTGACTTTTATGGTTGCGAGACCTTGGGCATGAAAGAAGATGTGGCCAAAGCGCTTTTGAGTTTTCACAAAGTTCAAGTGCGAATCGCCTCGCGAGACGGAATCAATTTTCCGCTGACCGCTGACTACAGCGACGCTCGAGTAAACCTTGGCGTCACAAACTCAGTGATCACTTCTTATAACGTTGGCTAGCGCGCGCTACTAAAAATATTGAACGCCCAAGCGTTTAGTGTCACCGATTTGTTCGGTGCAACGGTTTCGAGTTTTGACGTCGCAAAGTTATAAAGCTTTTGGCTCTTGTTGCCCAGGTGCAGGCTGACTGTTTGCTTTTGTGCGCTCAAGTTAATCGCAATGAATACTTTTGAAGCGCCTTTGAGTCGAGCAAAAGCTAAGACCTGAGGTGAACCTGATGTAATGGTCACTAGCGAACCGCCATCGGTGCCGGCCCAAAGTGCTTTGTTATCAGCTTTGAGGGCTACAAGTTTTTTATAGAAGCCTTGCAACGGTGACTTGTAGTTGAAAACAATCGGGTCGTTCTCAAAAAATTGAAGCTGAGTGTTTAGGCCGGTTTCTTGACCGTTGTAAAGCAGTGGCATGCCCGGCCACGCAAACGTTAAGGCCGCTAAAGCTCGCTCTTTGTCGCCAAAGAAGTGTTGCACCGTTCCATTCCAGGAGTTTTCATCATGGTTGGTGAGCATGTTTAGAGCGAAGCTGCCTCGGGGGTAGTTAGAAACATCGTTGTACATTTCGCTCAGCACATCTGATTTTCCGGCTGTTCCGGCGGCCACGTTCTTCAGCAGGGTTAGGCCGGGCCAGTTGTAGTTCGCTGAGAAAGCAGTGTTCAAAAACTGCAGGTTCGCACTGTCTTCGGCAAGCATGAAGAGTGATCTTCCTGTCGTTGCTAGCCCAGCTTTGGCTTGTTCCCAAAAGTCAACCGGAATCATTCCCGCCGCATCTTCACGAAAGCCATCGACGTTGTAGTTCGTGACCCAAGATTTCATGGCCGCAATCATCGCGTTACGCATTTCGTGGTTGCTGTAGTTAAGTTGAATCACGTCGGTCCAGTCGGTGCCGAGCGGTGGCTGAAAATTATTGCTGCCGTCTAATAGGTACCAGTCTTTGTGTGCCGTCCAGGGGTTATCCCACGCGGTGTGATTGCCCACCCAGTCCAAAATCACGTGCATGCCCAAGGCGTGGGCGCTGTTGATTAGTCGGTGAAGTTGAGTCGAGTCGCCGAATTCAGGGTTGATGCCTAGATAATCCGCGACGGAATATGGCGAACCCAGCGGGTTTGGCCCGGCGCCCTTGCGGTTTGGTACACCGATCGGATAAATCGGCATTAGCCAAAGAATGCCAACGCCAAGAGTTTTTAGTCGACCTAGTTGCGCGGTAACACCATCAAAGTTGTGTGAGGGGCTGAACTGCCGAACGTTTACTTCATAAAGCGTGGCTGGCCCCGCCCAGCTAGGAGTGTTTTGCCCTGGGGCGGCGGCGCTCGCCATCGAGGTCGAAGTCGGCGCTGCTAAAAACCCTTGGCCGCCAACAAATAGGCCGGCCACCAAGCAAGCTGCAACCAACCTTGATCGAGCAGTTTTGAAATCTATGCGCTTGACGTGTGCGTTCATCGGGCTAGCTCCTTTGCGACCCCCACCGTTTCAGTTCAAGCTTGTCACAAAGCGTCGAGTTTATGCTGACAGTTTGTCTCGTTTCGTAATCGTCAGCACCAAAACCGACAAGACAATCAACCCTAAGAAAATCAGGCTCACGATGCTAGTTCCAAGCCCAAGTCCTCCGTCTGCAGGCGCCTGAGCAAGCAGGTCACCAAGGTTTGCTCCAAGGGGCCGCGTCAAAATGTATGCGATCCAAAAGGCCGTAATTGTTCCGATGATTTTAAATTGGTTCAGCACGACCACCAGCGCAATCGCAGAGGCAAACACCATCAATGGAATCGAAAACAGCATTGGCGTAGCAAGGTAGGTTCCCATGCTCTCAGAGAGCTGATCGCCTGCCGAAGTGCCAAGCGAAAATGTGAACAGAATTGCCAGCCAGTAATAGGCCTCGCGCTTGGGAGTATTGATGCTCTTCATGGCCAAGGTGCCTTCGCTACGGTACCAAACTGTGAAAGTCGCTGCGAGAAGCACTGCAAACAACAAAGTGGTTTGCCAAAGCTCAACACCATAAATATCGTGCAGCGCGTCAGTAATTTGAGTGCCGGCAACGCTAATAACAACAATTGCCGTCCAATAGATCACCGGAATGTATCGCTTCACTAAAAATTGCAAAGCCAAAATCAAAAGCAGAACACCGAAAGAAATGGCGCAAACAAATAAAGAAGCGTGGCGGGTCAAAATGTGCAAATCGTGGTGAAAATAAGTCGTCAAAAAGTCGGCGAAAGTCTCACCCACCGTGGTTGCTAGCACTTTGATAATCCAAAAGAAAGCTGTGACTGCTGGAACTTTCACCAGCAAACTGCGCACTCCAGGGCCGGCGATGTTTAA
>CAIYTL010000119.1 GCA_903929105.1 uncultured Micrococcales bacterium
AATTTCGGTGCCAAAACGCCGATTTTCGCTAAAAGCCTTGTCGTTTAGTTTGCTCATAAGTGGTCACTTTAGCACTGTAGGTTTAGGCAGTTCAGACGTGCAACGAGTTAGTTAGGCATCTGGCGCTGCCAGTTATGAAAGATCTCACGAGCTATGGCACTGTCGCGACCGGTTACAGCCCAAACAGTGAATCGTCGGTCGTTGTGCAGCAAAACTAGGCCGAACGTGCCGTCGACAGCTTGCACATTGGCGAAATCAATGCGAGTTTTGCGCAACGGGTTCTGAACGTCGATGCCAACTTCGTCAACAGCCACGCTTGGTCGCCAAAACAGCAGCCAGGCAATGGCCGCGATTACTAATAGAACGAGCATTACCGCGATGCTCACTCGCGTGGCCACAAGGTTTACCGCTATGGTTCCAAAGGCAAAAAACCACACGGTCACCGCAGTGATTTTGTTCGAGGTTGAACGAAACTTTTTAGTAGGCATCTGGTTATCTTGCCAGAAAATTCAATGATGCGAGCCTGGTTTTGCATTGAATGTCTCGAGCTGACGGCTCGGCAAAGCCAAGCAAAGACGGGTAACCTAGAAACATTAGTTTTTAGGAGCAAAGCTTTGAAACGTGTGTTGAGTGCGGCCCTGGCTGCAGCCCTGTTGATGGGCCTTGCGGCTTGTTCGAGTAGCACCGGGCTAGTGTCTGGCTCAACCGTAACAATCGCCGAGTTGCATGCTGCATCGTCGCTAAACACTGACGTGGCCTCATCGAGTGCCAGCGAGGCTATAAATGCCGAAATCGCACACCTGACAACGGCGAGTTTTTATTCTGTGGACCAAACCGGCGAATTAACCGCGAACCCCGCTTTTGGTTCGGTGTCGGTAATCAAATCGAACCCCTTCACCGTGAAATACCTGCTAACAGGTGATGCCACGTGGAGCGACGGCGAGCAGATAACAGCGACCGACCTTTTGCTATCTTGGGCGGCTGCAACAAATTATGGCAAAGCAAAATTCAAATCAAGCCGATTCGCAAGCGGTCTTGGGTTAGCAACCGATAAGCCGGTGATCGGCGACAATAACCTGAGCCTGACATTGACATTCAGCCGCCCGATTGCCGACTATAAAACCGTTCTAACGGTTTCGGTTGCGGCGCATAGTCTGGCAAAAATCGCATTCCCTGGCCAAAAACTTGATTCAAAAGCTGCCAACGACCGCGTGCTTGCGGCGGTTCAAGACGACAATTCGGCTGACCTCAAAGCACTCGCGAAAGCCTATCGATTGTCGTATCAGCTGAAGAGTTCCTTTATCTTGACCGATGACCTCGGCGTTACCAGCGGTGCTTATCGAATCACAGAGGCGAGCAATCAAGGCCTAACGCTGCAAGCAAATGCTTCAAACTCGACGATGCCATCGGCTCGGGCAGAAACCATCAAATTGGTGTTCTATAGCAGTCCATTGGCTATCGTCGCCGACCTTAAGGCCGGCAAAGTTGATTTGGCAGGCATTTCGCCAACCATCACTGATTCAAATGCGGCCATTACCGCCGCGTTGAAAACTGTGCCGACAACAGCTGTCACGAACACGCTAACTGGCACAAGTTCGATCGAAGCAATTATTTTCAACCAGTCAACCGGCAGCAGTTTTGCCAACCGCAGTTTTGGCAAAGCCAGCAGCAAAACGGCCGCCGCTAAAGCGCTAAGTGTTCGACAGGCATTCATGAGTCTTGTATCGACTTCAAAAGTTCAGACTTTGGTGGGTGCTACGCAGCCGGTGCAAGATGCCAAGTCGTTTGTGTTCACGCCCGACTCCAGTTATTACCAGTCAAGCATTCAAGACAGTGGCGTTCTGGGCTATCAGTTCGCTGATGATCAGAAGGCTTACAACACCATTCGAAAAATCGGATACCGCATTCCCGTTCGCGTTCTATTCGACACCAACAACCCGCGCGCTCAAATTGAATACAGCGTTCTGGCTGAAAAAGCCGCTGAAGTTGGTTTTGGTCTTTCGAACGTTTCGACAACTGACCCAAACTCAGTTTTGCAAAGTGGCGAATATGACGTTTATTTAGCGCCGGCGAATGTTTTAGGTGATGCAGGCATCGACCTTGAGCAGGCTTTGGCTGGTTACACCGGTGCAAACGGTGCAGCAGATGCTGCAATCGTTGACGCTCTGAGCGGTTTTGCCTCTGCGGCAGATGCAGTTTCGCGCGCAGCTGCGGTGAAAAAAATTGATGGAGAGCTCATCGCAACCGGTTATGGCCTGCCGCTATATCAGTTGCCAACCATCGTTGTTAGCTCTAAGAAGTTCGCCAAAGCGCCAAACCTAGTTGATGGGTCGAGCTTAACGGCCGGTTACGCAACTTGGAATCTCGCTGGCTAATAGTAGGTTTTTGTGGGCTTCAAGCTAGACTTGAAGAGCAGTGTGGCTGATTAGTGCCCTGCGCAATCTAATTGATCGGTGTGATTGCTTTTTGCGCGCCCGACTCAAAAAACCAAGAGGATGAATTATGGCTCTCGCTAAGCGTGAGGAACTTCGCAACGTCGCTATTGTGGCGCACGTTGACCACGGAAAAACAACCCTAGTAGACGCGATGTTGAAGCAAACCAACTCGTTCGACGCGCACGCTGCGGTTGCAGAGCGCGCCATGGACTCTGGAGAGCTTGAGCGCGAAAAGGGAATCACGATTCTTGCCAAGAACACAGCTGTGGCCTACGCAGGCCCAGCCGCTGGTGGCAAGAACATCACCATTAACGTGATCGACACCCCGGGCCACGCTGACTTCGGTGGCGAGGTTGAGCGCGGTCTATCAATGGTTGACGGCGTTGTGCTTTTGGTTGACGCCTCTGAAGGCCCACTGCCTCAGACCCGCTTCGTGCTTCGCAAGGCACTAGAAGCTAAGTTGCCTGTTATCTTGTTGGTCAACAAAACTGACCGCCCCGATGCTCGCATCGACGAGGTAGTTGAAGAAACCCACGACTTGCTCTTGGGTATCGCCAGCGACCTTCACGACGTGGTTCCTGACCTAGATGTTGATGCGCTGCTTGATCTGCCTGTGATTTATGCATCTGGCCGCGCTGGTCGTGCATCGCTCAACAAGCCTGCCGATGGCACCCTGCCTGACAGCGAAGACCTTGAGCCGCTGTTTGGCGCTATCTTGAAGCACATTCCTGCTCCAAGCTACGACGACGAAGCACCTCTTCAGGCTCACGTCACCAACCTCGACTCATCACCTTTCTTGGGCCGTTTGGCTCTGCTTCGCATCTTTAACGGAACTCTTCGCAAGGGCCAAACCGTTGCTTGGGTGCGTCACGACGGCACCACTCAGAACGTTCGCATCAGTGAGCTTCTTGCAACCAAGGCACTAGATCGTTACCCAACCGATGAGGCTAACCCTGGCGACATTGTTGCCGTGGCCGGCATCGAAGACATCACAATTGGTGAAACTTTGGCTGACCCGAACGATGTTCGCCCGCTGCCACTTATTACCGTTGACGACCCAGCCATTTCGATGACTATCGGTATCAACACTTCGCCGATGGCTGGTCGCGTCAAGGGAGCAAAAGTTACCGCTCGTTTGGTAAAAGACCGCCTAGACCGCGAACTTATCGGTAACGTTTCGATTCGCGTATTACCTACCGAGCGCCCTGACGCCTGGGAGGTTCAGGGTCGTGGTGAGCTTGCTCTTGCCATCTTGGTTGAGCAGATGCGTCGCGAAGGCTATGAGCTAACCGTTGGCAAGCCACAGGTTGTCACCAAGCGCATCGACGGCAAGCTTTGCGAGCCGGTTGAAGATCTAACCGTTGACGTGCCAGAAGAATTCTTGGGCCCAATCACTCAGTTGCTAGCGGCTCGCAAGGGTCTCATGAGCAACATGGTTAACAACGGCACCGGATGGGTTCGCATGGAGTTCCGTGTGCCTTCACGAGGCCTTATCGGGTTCCGCACCGAGTTCTTGACCACCACCAAAGGCACCGGAATCGCCAACGCAATTTCTGCTGGTTATGAGCCTTGGTTTGGCGAGATTGTTACTCGCAACAACGGTTCAATGGTCGCAGACCGTGCCGGTGTAGCGACTCCATTTGCAATGGTTGCTTTGCAAGAGCGCGGTTCGTTCTTTGTTCAGCCAACCTCAGAGGTTTATGCGGGAATGGTTGTGGGCGAAAACTCACGCGCCGACGACATGGAAGTCAACATTACTAAAGAGAAGAAGCTCACCAACATGCGTGCTTCAAGCTCTGACGAGTTCCAGTCGCTAACCCCACCTCGCACGCTTTCGCTAGAAGAGTGTCTTGAGTTTGCTCGCGAAGACGAGTGTGTAGAAGTAACCCCAGAGGCTACTCGCATTCGCAAGGTTGAACTAGATGCAACCGTTCGTGCACGTCTCACCTCGCAGCGCAAGCGCGCCAACGAAAAATAAATTTTTGGTTTAGCCAAACAAAAAGACCCATGCCTCGCTGGTAGGGGTCTTTTTAGTTAAAACGCGGGCCGCTACTTAGGGGGGGGGGTAAGCAGCCCGCGAGGCTGAAATGCTATTGCAGCTCTTTAAGCCAACCGGTAAAGCGGTCG
>CAIYTL010000120.1 GCA_903929105.1 uncultured Micrococcales bacterium
GAAAACCGGCGCTTTGGCACCGAAATTGTGATTGTTCTTGCCCTCAGCCTTGGCGCATCGGCTGTCTATTCGATTCTGTATTGGCTAAACGCGGTAACCTCACGCGGTGGCCTAGCTGGCACAAAGCACACTTTAAATGCCAGTTCGTCTGCGAACCAGTTGCTTGATGCGATCTATCAAATTGCCAATAACGCCCTTCAGGTTGCACCAGCAGTTTTGGTGGTTTTCTTAGTAGCCGGCCACCTAGGTCGCACGTCGCTAAGCGCCATCGGCTGGATCTCACCGACTCGCACGCGTGACTTCGCAGCCGGTCTAGGCCTAGCGGCCGCAATCGGCATTCCCGGAATCGCCCTGTATTTCTTTGGCCGCGCAATCGGTGCCGCGATTCAAATAGTGCCTTCGACCATGCAGCAATACTGGTGGGTTGTTCCAGTTCTTTTGCTTTCAGCTTTGCGTTCGGCCGTGCTCGAAGAGTTCGTGATGATTGGCTACTTGTTCAAACGTTTAGACACTTTGGGCTGGTCTAAAGGCCGCCAGATTTGGCTGAGTGCCGTCATTCGTGGTCTTTATCACCTTTATCAGGGCTACTCTGGCTTCTTCGGCAACATTGCAATGGGTTTGATTTTTGGCTGGCTTTATAAAAAATATGGTCGCCTGCAGTGGCTGGTAATCGCACATTTCATTTTGGATGCTGCCACCTATGTGGGTTATGCCGTGATAGATTGGGCTCACATTCGAGTTTGAATGTAGCTTTTGCCTTTTGGTTGGGAAAACCCAGTGAGATTCTGGTGCTGACCCGCAACCGTAAATCAGGTGCAAGTTTTTGAAGTTCGCTTCGAAACACTTGGCTTGAAAGTCGGAATGCCAACTTAGGGGCGATTGACTCCAAAAATACCGTCGAGGTCTACGGGTGGAGTCGAATGAACTTATTCGACTAACCCTTGCCAGTGTTGCAAGGGTTTTCGTTTATATTTATTCGCCTTCGCACTCAGATCGCTTCACGCGAAAGGGTTTCGAATGTTCGAGACTAAATCTGGGTTGCGCATCATCGCAACAAAAACTGGCGCATTCGCGCTGGGCGCCGCTCTTGTTCTAGGCGCAACTATTTCAACAGGTGCGACCGCTGCCAATGCAGCTAGCGCCACACCAAAATTGCCTGCGACAGTGGCTTTTCTAAAAACTGCATTCAGCGACGCAGACATTCAGAACCGAATGACCACTGGTTTTGCGATAGAAGCGTTTATTCAGTTGGCTGGCGCTGGTGTCACTGCAGCAGATTTGAGCCCTTCGATTCGCGCGGAGTTCACAAAATCGATCCGCATTTTTGGTGATCACAACAAAGCTGGCTATTTGGTCGACCCAACTTCGCACATCATTAAGCCTGGTCTAGCTGGCAAATTTCTGGTTGCTAGCCAAGTCTTGAAGGCGCAAAACACCAGCTTTCGGGCTGATGTGGTCAATGCCCTCGAAGCACAGATTGCGGCCGATGGCTCGATTACTGCATCGAGAGGCAATGCCCAAGACATCGCTTGGGTTGTGCTGGGCCTTCAGGCCGAAGGGCGAGTTAGTCAAGCAATGCGCGTGGCCGCAGCGCTGACCAAACTCGCGCATCGCGATGGTGGCTTCAACTATGACCCAGCCATTTCTGTCGGTGGCACCGACGTTACTTCGATTGTGATTCAGGCTCTGATGGCTGTTCCTTTTGTTACTAGCGCCAGCGTTACTAAGCGCAACAATGTTGTGGCAAAAGCAGTTGCTTATTTGAAGGCCACCTCCGTGCAAAAGAACCACTTCGTGGCTTGGGGCGATGTTGACCCTAATGGAACCGCCTATGCCATCATGGGTCTTCAAGCGGCGGGTTCACCCACTGCCCCTTATGTCACTTGGCTCAAATCGCACCTTCGCCGAGATGGCGGCATCGAAGCGCCATGGTCACAGGGCGCAGGCGACCGCTACGTTACCGCCCAGGGCTACCTACCGCTGATTGGCAAGACCTACGTTTCTTTGCTAGCTGGCAAATAATGAAGCAGATTCCGCTGCGGCCCGTGTTGATCGGCCTGGTAATTTTGGTGGCTGCGGTTGGGCTTTTGCGCATCGTGCCCTCAGACAACGCCGGCCAGGTCAACTCAGCCGCTTCGGGATCATTCGATGGGCAGTGCACAAAATCTAACCCTGGCGTGAGCCTAGTTATTGATTTTGGCGCTGAGTCTGGATTGACTCCGCTGATTAAGTGCGTCCGTGGATTCAACCTGCCCAGCGGTGCGGCGAGCAACCAACAGACCGGATGGCAGCTTTTTGCCAAAGCTGGCGTTGCCGTGGCTGGCACAGCAGATTTTGCGGTCGGGTTTGTTTGCCGACTTGCCGGGTATCCGTCAGTGGCTGACCAACCCTGCACCAGCACGCCCACCTATTCGCAGGGCCACTGGGCTTATTTTTATGCGCAAGCTGATCAGGCCTCGCCCGGGCATTGGGTTTTTAGCGGCGCCGGCGCAGCTATGCACAAACCAGTTTGCGGTGGGGCTGAAGGCTGGCTCTTCGTTAAGGGCGACCAGGTCAACGGCACCAGCGCAAATCAGCACCCCAGCCCACAACCAGAGGTTTTTAGTTGCGCACCATAGCTGCGACACGACTTCGCCAAGGCAAACTGAAC
>CAIYTL010000121.1 GCA_903929105.1 uncultured Micrococcales bacterium
GCCATTCGCGGCATTGACACCACACTTGACCAGCCAGTTGAGGCCGAGCCAGAGCAAGTCGAAGCCAAGCCTTCGAAGACCGCTAAAAAGTAAACCCAAATCTACTAAATCGAGGATCCACCTTGTCTACATCTGCTGTTGTTAGTGGCGCGCGCAAGCGTCTAGTTTGGCTCTCGGTGCTCGCAGGCATCTTTGCAGCTCTCATCGGTGCCGGCACCGTGTTCGGATGGGGCGCTACTTTGGCGCCTCAGCTAGCTCTTGACCTACAGGGCGGCACCGAAATCATCTTGTCGCCACTTGTTTCTAACGGCAAGACTGTTACCCAAGAACAGCTAAACCAGGCTGTCGGCATTATTCGCCAACGAGTCAACTCAACTGGTGTATCTGAAGCTCAGGTAAACACCAACAACAACAACATCGTGGTTTCGATCCCAGGTATTCCATCGAAAGACACCCTCAAGCTCATCAAGAACAGCGCAAAGCTTGAATTCCGTGCGGTGTTATTCGCTTCAAGTGGCGCTTCAGCCTTTGTTGGCGGCGGCATCAACAGCACTGACCCTAAGGTGCGAGCATCGGCATCAGCCGCGGCAACCGCACCTGGCGGTCCGGCCGTTCCAACTTCTTCAGCGGCTCCAACTGATTCGAGTGACACTCACTTCATTACCGAGGCACTGCGACGCAAATTCAACGGCATCGACTGCAGCACTCAGTTTCGCAC
Organism: uncultured Micrococcales bacterium; assembly: GCA_903929105.1. Classification (GTDB taxonomy): domain Bacteria; phylum Actinomycetota; class Actinomycetes; order Actinomycetales; family Microbacteriaceae; genus Rhodoluna. The sequence continues at coordinate 719 of CAIYTL010000121.1, forward strand.
CCCGGGCCAGATTGACGACCCAACCCAACCAATCGTTACTTGTAGCGAAGACTATTCAACCAAGTACCTACTTGGTCCAGTCTCATTCAAGCAGGCAGACGGCAAAACTCTCGCTCTAACCGGTGAGCAAATCTCAAACGCCGACTTCGGAAACAACACTTTGTCTAACGGATCAACCGGCACATCATGGATCGTGAACCTGACCTTTAGTGGCGACAGCTCAAATGGCGGCAAAACCCTAAGCGGAAAAGATGCATTCGCAGCTATCACAAAACGTCTCTACGCTATTGGTCAAGCTAGCCAGAGTGACCCTAGGGCACAGTTCGCAATCACGCTAGACGGATACGTTCTTTCAGCACCTGTAGCACAGGCTGTGATTACCAACGGCTCAGCTCAAATCTCGGGTAACTTCACTCGAGACACTGCTAAATCACTTGCAGACTCATTGAAATATGGCTCGTTGCCAATTTCGTTTGAAGTTAAGTCTCAGAACAACATCTCGGCAACACTCGGAACCAGCCAGCTTTGGGCAGGCCTCATCGCAGGTGGTATCGGTCTGCTTCTGGTTATTGCATATTCGATCTTCCAGTATCGCGGTCTAGCATCGATCACAATCGGCTCATTGGTCGTTGCCGCGATCATCACCTACTTGCTAATCACCTTGCTCTCATGGCGTCAGGGATACCGTCTTTCGCTAGCCGGCGTCGCTGGTTTGATTGTGTCGATTGGTATCACCGCAGACTCATTCATTGTTTACTTTGAGCGTGTGAAAGATGAGCTTCGAGATGGTCGTTCGCTCGGAACAGCGGTTGAAAGCGGCTGGAAGCGTGCCATTCGCACCATTCTGGTATCAGACGGAATCAGCTTGCTCGCTGCAGTTGTTTTGTATACCCTCACCGTCGGAAGCGTTCGTGGTTTTGCCTACACACTAGGTTTAACCACACTTGTTGACGTAGCAGTTGTGACGTTGTTCACCCACCCTATGCTCCAGCTATTTTCGCGAGTGCAGTTCTTTAGCTCTGGTCACAAGTGGTCAGGTCTTGACATCACAGTAATGAAGTCAGCAAGCTACGCAGGTCGAGGCGAGTTCCGCGTTGCCGATAATCAGAAGGCAGGCAAGGTTGCCAAGGCTTCTGGCGAAGCCGTGCGTCGCCAAACCATCGCTGAACGCAAGGCTGCCGCAGCCCTCGAATCAGTTAAGAACTCAGGCACTACCTCAGAAAAGGACGCATAATGTCTAAATTTGTTGACTTTGGAAACGCGCTTTACAGTGGCGAGCGTTCGATTAACTTCATCGGGCGTCGCAAACTTTGGTACGTAATCGCTGCAGTTATGATTTCGTTGGCCGTGCTGCTTCCTATTCTTCGCGGTGGCTTTAACTTTGGCATCGAGTTTAAAGGTGGTTCTGAGTACCGAATCAGTGCAGTCGGCAACAAGCCTGATTCGCTAGCCGAAACCGCCGTGGCCAGTGTGCTGCCTGCCGAGGTCACTCACGTCACGCACGTTGGCACTGACTCAGTGCGAATTCAGATCAGCAACAATGACCCAGTGGTTTCAGAGCAGGTTCGTGTTGCAATCGCAGATGCTTACGGAGTTGCAAGTTCAGATGTTGCGAGCTCATCTATCGGTGCCGACTGGGGTGCAGACGTGACCGGCAAAGCTTTGAACGGTCTAATCGTGTTCGTCGTGCTAGCGGCTATTTTGATGGCTTTGTACTTCAGAACTTTGAAGATGTCTCTAGCAGCGGTCATCTCACTGCTGCACGACCTTGTAATCACAGCTGGAGTCTATGGCGCCCTGGGCTTCGAAGTAACACCTGCTGCCGTTATCGGTTTCTTGACCATTTTGGGATACTCGCTTTATGACACAGTTGTTGTGTTCGACAAGATTCGCGAGAACACCTTTGAAGTTGAGCACAGTGAGACCGCAACTTTCGCCGAGAGAGTCAACCTAGCTGTAAACCAGACATTGGTTCGCTCGATCAACACTTCTGTTGTGGCAGTTCTTCCTGTGGCATCGATTCTTTTCATCGGAACCACACTTCTAGGCGCCGGTACGCTGCGCGACATCGCACTTTCGCTGTTTGTTGGAATCGTTGTGGGCACCTATTCGACACTATTTATAGCGGCGCCGGTTTATTCACACCTTCGCGAGGGTGAGAAGAAATATAAGGCTGCGGCCAAACGCGTAGCGGCGGCACGCGCCTAAAGTAGCTCTTTAGCTAAAACGCCGACCGGTTCAATGCCGGTCGGCGTTTAGTTTAAGTGCTCCTTGATAGGCTTGTCGAATAGCTAAATCGAGGAGGCACTGTGTCCGATGCAACACCAACCGGATCACTAGCTGCGCTGCGCAACAAACTTCCGAGACTGTTCGCTAAAACCGGCCCATATGCCAGCGAACTTGGCGAGATTATTCGACTTTGTAGGTTGAATCACCCTAAAGCTGACACTACCGTTATCGAAAAAGCCTTTGATATCGCCGAAGAGGCCCACCGCGAGCAGAAGCGCCGCAGTGGCGAGCCCTACATCACGCATCCTTTGGCTGTAACTCACATATTGGCCGAGCTTGGAATAGGCCCAATAACTCTGGCTGCAGCACTTTTGCACGACACAGTAGAAGACACCGATTATGACCTGCAGCAACTAACAAAAGATTTTGGCGATGAAGTTGCCATGCTGGTCGACGGCGTCACCAAGCTAGACAAAGTCAAATATGGCGATCACGCGCAAGCTGAAACCGTGCGCAAAATGGTTGTTGCAATGTCAAAAGACATTCGTGTGTTAGTAATCAAGCTTGCCGATCGACTGCACAACGCTCGAACCTGGCAGTTTATGCCAGAAGAATCGGCTAGACGAAAAGCTCAAGAAACGATTGAGATTTATGCGCCGTTAGCGCATCGCCTCGGAATCAGCACCATCAAAAACGAGCTTGAAGACTTGTCGTTCGGCATTTTGTACCCCAAGGTCTATGAAGAGATTGTCAACCTGGTTCGACAGCGAGCTCCGAAGCGCGAAGAATTCATTGAGGCAATCACCGATGCCATAGAAGATGATTTGCGTGACGCAAAAATCAAAGGCAAAGTTGCGGGTCGACCAAAGCAGTACTACTCCATTTATCAAAAGATGGTGGTTCGAGGCCGAGAATTTGACGACATCTATGACCTAGTCGGAATTCGCGTTTTGGTTCCGGAGCTACGCGATTGCTACGCCATTTTAGGCACAATCCACGCGCGTTGGAACCCGGTACCTGGCAGATTCAAAGACTACATTGCAATGCCCAAGTTCAACCTGTATCAGTCGCTGCACACAACTGTGCTGGGGCCACACGGCCGGCCAGTAGAAATTCAGATTCGCACCTTTGACATGCATCAAAGGGCGGAATATGGCGTTGCTGCCCACTGGAAATACAAAGAACAGGTTGCCAACGGGGGAGCGGCTAACGAAGAAGACCTAGTTTGGCTCAAGCACCTCAGTGATTGGCAGACCGAAACCCAAGACCCATCAGAGTTCCTCGATGCCTTGCGTTATGAAATTGGCGCAAAAGAGGTCTATGTTTTCACCCCCAAAGGCAAAGTTATCGGTTTGCCTGCGGGTGCCACACCTGTTGACTTTGCATACGCAGTTCACACCGAAGTGGGCCACCGCACAATGGGAGCCAAAGTAAACTCACGCCTGGTGCCACTTGAGACCGAGTTGAAGTCTGGCGACGTAGTCGAGGTTTTCACATCGAAGTCACCAACCGCAGGACCTAGCCAAGACTGGCTGAACTTCGTCAAATCGCAACGCGCCAGAGCTAAAATCAAACAGCACTTCACTAACGAGCGCCGCGAAGATGCGGTGGAGAACGGCAAAGAGGCTTTGGCCAAGGTTATGCGGCGTCAAAACCTGCCGTTGCAGCGTCTGATGGCTAGCGAAGCATTGCAGGCGGTCGCTGCCGAGCTCAAACTAACCGACATAACCGCATTGTTCGCTGCCATTGGCGAGGGCCACACTTCGGCTCAGTCTGTTGTTGAGAAGCTTTCGGCAGAACTGCATTCTGAGGCAGAAACTCACGATGAACCTTTTGTTTTGCCAACACCACGCAGCGTAAACCGACAGCGTGCCAATAACAGCGGCGTGCTGGTCGCGGGTGATGCAGATGTAATGGTCAAGCTCGCCAGATGCTGCACTCCTGTGCCGGGCGATGAGATCGTTGGCTTTGTAACGCGCGGGGCAGGTGTCTCAGTTCACCGAGCAGACTGTCGCAATCTTGAGCAACTTAAGCTCGAGCCCGAGAGAATCATGCAGGTTACGTGGGCATCAAACGCAAAGAGTTTGTTCCTAGTGCAAATTCAAATTGAGGCACTCGACCGAGCTGGGTTGCTTAGCGATGTCACGAGAGTTCTCTCTGAACACCATGTGAACATCTTGTCGGCATCGGTATCGACTCGCAGTGACCGCGTGGCATTGAGCCGCTTCGTATTCGAGATGGGCGATTCTGGCCTGCTTGAACACCTTTTGAATGCTGTTCGGCGCATTGAAGCCGTATATGACGTTTATCGCGTGCACAACGGCTAACGGTCTTGCACCAGCTGCAACTCATTGGGCAAGGCCCCGCCCGTCGCAACCCAAATAGCGGTAGGTGAGTTTGCCTTGGCGCGTTTGCCAGTCACTAACTTGAGGTATCGCGCACGCACCACTGGAGTTTCGACAAAACCAAAGGCCCCATAAAGTTCGTGAAATTTGAAAACTTCGAGGTTGAGCAGCATTGCGCTCAACTCGGCGACTGAAAACATTTGGCCTTGGTTCAACAAATCAACCTTCATCGTTCAAGAATGACAAAAGGGTCGACCGCCGGCCGACCCTTTTGATCAATCTGTTGAAAACCTTCGAACTAGAGCGTCTTCTTGACTACTTCACGCCACTGTTTGCGAGCCTCAAGTGCTTCATCGGCATCTTTGATTTTCTTAGCGTCTTTAGTTGCCTTAGCGGCCTCAAGCTGCTTTTCAAGTTTTGCAATGGCAACGTCGAGTTGTTCAAGCACTGAATTTGTGCGAGCAATCGCTGCAGGATCAGTCTTGCGCCACTGATCTTCTTCTGCCTTTTTGATTTTGGCTTCAATGGCTTTGAGTCGATCTTCTACTTCGCGAAGTTTTTCGCGAGGAACGCGACCGGCTTTCTCCCATCGAGTCTGAACTGACTGCAACTGCTTTTTAGCGGTTGCTAGGTCTTTATCGACATCGATTTTTTCAGCTTCTACAAGCAGTTCTAGTTTGACCTTTAGGTTTGCTGCCTGCTCGGTGCTCTCGATGGCCACAATCTCTGACTTTGCTGCATAGATCGCATCGCCAGCAGCTTTGAATCGAACCCAAAGTTCGTCATCTGTTTTAGAACGAGCCGAAGCTTTCCACGCGTCGAGCAGCTTGCGGTAATCAGCAATTGCCTCGCCACCTTTGGCTACAAGAGCCTCTGCATCGGCAACAATTTGTGCCTTGGCCGCCTTCGATAGCTTGTTGGCAGCATCAAGGGTTGCAAAATATGAACGCTTGGCAGATTCAAACTTGGTTCGGGCGGTTGAGAAGCGTTTCCAGATGAGGTCGGCGTCGCTCTTTGCTAGTTTTGGGCCGTTCTTTTGAGTCTCTTGCCACTGCTCAAACAGGGCGTTCATTTCAACCGACGTGTTCTTCCAGTGAATTTTGCTGGCGTCTTGAGCTGCAATGGCCTCGGCTTTTTCAGCTATAGCGGTTCTCTTGGTGATTTCGGCGGCAACAAGTTCTTTATTCTGTTCAACTTTTTCAGCTACCAAAGTTGCGATTTTGCCTTCAACGGCCTCAACGCGCGAACGCAACGAAACTACGTCACCTACAGCAGCTGGTTGCTTTAGGTCTTCAGTCAGCTTCACAATCGCCTTTTTGAGGCTCTGCGCGTCAGCCTTGCCAGCAACACGCTGCTCCAAAAGTCGAACCTGTGCCTCTAGGTCTGCGAACTTGCGCTGAAAATAGGCTAGGGCCTCATCTGAGGTGACGCCTGGGTATTGGCCAACTTTGCGCTCGACACCGCCCTCGACAACGAAGACGTTGTTTTCTTCATCGACGCGACCGAAGTTGTTTGTTGTGGTTGACACTGGGGCTCCTGTTGATTGCAGTTTGAGGCTAGAGGTTTACTTTAGAACGATTGGTCCAAGCGTGGCCGCGAGGTTTGGTTTGCCATCGCCGCTGCCGCCAGCAACACCTTGAGCCGCTAACGACTGAATAGTCACTAGACCAGCTGTTACGTTTCCGAAAACCGAGTAACTTGGTGGCAACGGTGTGTCTTGATACACGATGAAGAATTGCGAGCCCTGAGTCGCTGTGCCGCCAGAGTTAGCCATAGCTAAAACGCCTCGAGCATAGGTCACATAGTTGGCCGAAACGGGGCTGACTTTTGTCGGCACGTTTTCATTGTTTGGTCCGAATGAATAACCTGGACCGCCGGTGCCATCACCCTTTGGGTCACCACACTGAAGAACATAAATGTTTGAGGTGGTAAGTCGGTGACACACTACGTTGTTGTAAAAGCCTGATTTGGCAAGTGCAATGAAGTTGGCTGCTGCGTGCGGTGCGTGAACGCCGTCGATGCTGATCGAAAGCTTGCAGTTGTTGACATACATCGAGCCTGACCAGACACGCTTTTCGGCAACAGAGACAGCGGGAGCCGTGGTTGGTGCCGCGGTTTTTGCTGATGTCGCAGGCACCGGCTGTTTTAGACAGGCTGATGGCGCGGCTACTGGAGTAGCACTCGCTGAAGCCGTGCTTGTGCCACTAGGAGTTGGTGAGGCAGTAATAGAGCCGGGGCCGAAACCAAAATACGAAAGCTGAGAGCCAAGGGCCAACAACACAACTACAACCGAAGCGATGATGGCGATTCGATTGTCGCTTTTGCGACGGATTTCTTTGTTGCTCTGCAGCTGCTGCTTAGCCTCAAACGCCTTCAAACGCGCCTGTGCGGCAGCAGAAAGGTTTGATTTAGACTTTTTCGACGCCAAAATTCCTCCATAGGTAAGTCTTGACGATTTTACCGAATAAACGTGACCGTTGAGTCAACTCTGCCAAGTTGGCATAAATGGTTTAGCCTGATTTCATGTTGAATCAAGAGGGGCTGTTCTCGGCTGCCGCGCCATTGGCAGCCAGAATGCGGCCATCCTCAGTCGATGAAATCGTTGGTCAGACATCGTTGCTGGTTGAAGGTTCACCCCTCAGAGAGCTGGCCCGAGCCGTCGCCGACCCAGCCAAAGCTTCAAGAATTTCGGTAATTCTTTGGGGGCCACCAGGCACCGGAAAAACCACTATCGCACAGGTTATAGCCCGAAGCTCGGGTCGAAAGTTTGTTGAACTTAGCGCTATTACGGCGGGCGTCAAAGAGGTTCGCGAGGTCATGACTGCGGCTGCGCGCGACCGCGAGATATATGGCGCAAGCACCTTGCTTTTTTTAGATGAAATTCACCGCTTCTCGAAAGCGCAACAAGACGCACTGCTGCCAGGGGTCGAAAGTGGTGCGGTTACTTTGATCGCAGCCACCACCGAGAATCCGTCTTTTTCAGTCATTGGCCCGCTGCTTAGTCGCTCGTTACTTCTGACACTAGAGTCGCTCTCGAGCGCAGACATCGAGACTCTCTTAGAACGAGCTCTAACGGCGCCACACGGCTTGGCATCAGTTTTTACAATCGCCCCAGATGCTCGAGAGCAAATAGTTCTAATGGCAGACGGCGACGCGCGAAGAGCACTCACAATCTTGGATGCTGCTGCTGGCCACGCCGCCGCACTGGAGGCAAAGACCATCGGTCTAGAAAACGTTTCAGCCGCCATGGACCGCGCTTTAGTTCGCTATGACAGGCAAGGCGATCAGCATTACGACGTAATCAGTGCTTTCATCAAATCGGTTAGAGGCAGTGATGCCGATGCGGCTATTCATTATTTAGCAAGAATGCTTGAGGCCGGCGAAGACCCAAGATTTATCGCAAGGCGGTTGATCATTTTGGCTGCAGAGGACATTGGATTAGCAGACCCCGCAGCGCTGGGTATGGCCACTGCAGCTGCAGATGCCGTTGCTTTGATTGGCATGCCTGAAGGTCGAATACCTTTGGCAGAGGCAACTATTTATCTCGCTTTGGCTGCCAAATCTAACTCGGCTTACATCGCAATAAACGCAGCCATCGCCGATGTTCAAGCTGGGCTATCTGGTGCAATACCAAAGCATTTGCGCAGCTCGAACTTTGCCGGGGCAAAGGCACAAGGCGCTGGCGTTGGTTATTCCTACCCACATGACGACGCTAGGGCAGTGGTTGAGCAAACCTACCTGACCGGAAAAACTGCAAACCGGCGCTACTACCAACCAAAAGAGGTTGGAGCAGAAAGAGCTTTGGTTGAACGGTGGCAAAAGTTGCGCGACATCATCCGTTCTAAAAAATCTAAAGGCTGAACAAATAACGGGCAGCGCAGGCTTTTAGTAGTGCGCTTTCAGCAGTCTTAGTGCTAAACTTTGAAGGTTGCCGACTGGAGTTTGTCGTTCGCGGCTGTACGCAAACTCAACGGTGCGATCACCAAAATAGCCTGGTGGTCCGTGGCGAAACAATTAGAAATAACCTCTGGTTCTAATTATTTTTCGAACAAACGCTATTTAAATCCTTGAAAGGGATCACGTGTCAAAAACCTCACGTACTCGCAGCAAGACTCGCTTGTCGCGCGCACTCGGCATTGCTCTTACTCCTAAGGCAGCCAAATACCTAGAAAACCGTCCATACGCACCAGGTCAGCACGGCCGCACCAAGCGCAAGGCAGACAGCGACTTCGCCGTTCGTCTTCGCGAGAAGCAGCGCCTGCGTGCCCAGTACGGCATTCGCGAGGCACAGCTTCGCAAGACTTTCGCTGAAGCAAAACGTGCTGAGGGCCTAACTGGTGAAAACCTAGTTGAGCTTCTTGAACTGCGTCTAGACGCCCTTGTTTTGCGTGCCGGCATTGCCCGCACCATTGCTCAGGCACGTCAGATGGTTGTTCACCGTCACATTTTGGTCAACGGTGAGCGCGTAGATCGCCCATCGTTCCGCGTAAAGCCAGGCCAGATGATTCACGTTCACCCTAAGAGTGAAGGCACCGAGCCTTTTCAGGTTGCAGCAGCTGGCGGTCACGTCGACGTTTTGCCTCCTGTTCCTGGCTACCTTGATGTTCAGCTAGACAAGCTTCAGGCAACCCTAGTTCGTCGCCCAAAGCGCGCCGAAGTTCCGGTTACCTGTGAAGTTCAGCTTGTTGTTGAGTACTACGCAGCTCGCTAGTATTTACAAACAATAAAGATCGGATTTCAGATGAGTGGCGGCGACATCGCAGCAATCATTGCGGCAAGTGCATTTGCACTGCTCGTAATTGTGATGGTGCCGAGCTTCATGAAGCTCTCTAAGTTAGTTGATGAAACGCGAGTTACCGTTCGCGATCTAAACGACAATCTTGGGCCGCTACTCTCTGAACTCACCGATACGATGGCAGTCGTCAACGACCAGGTCGTCAAAATTGACAAAATCACTTCAAACGTAAAAAACGTCACTGGCAACATCGACAACCTTGTCGACATTTTTGCTTCAGCCTTGGGTTCGCCGCTTTTCAAAGTCGCAGGCATCGGTCGCGGCATTTTCAAGTTTCTAAAC
>CAIYTL010000122.1 GCA_903929105.1 uncultured Micrococcales bacterium
CGACGAGCTCACCGGGCAAGCCGTTGTTGCTTTTGTGATTTTGCGCCACAGCCACGTTGCCGAAGCCGAAGCCGGCGATGTCAACAAAGTTTTGCGTGACCACGTGAGCAAAGAAATCGGAGCCATTGCAAGACCGCGCCAGGTGATGGTTGTGAGCGAACTGCCTAAAACTCGCTCGGGCAAAATTATGCGTCGATTGCTTCGCGATGTTGCCGAAAACCGTGAGATCGGCGACGTCACAACGCTCGCCGATAGTTCAGTAATGAACCTGATTAGCAGCAAACTTGCTTCGGGTGCAAAAGATTAGGGCTTAGCGAAACTCTGCAATGAGCTCAACCTCAACGGCTGAGTCAAGTGGTAACGATGGCACACCAACCGCGCTGCGGGCGTGAACGCCAGCCTCGCCAAAAACTTCGCCCAAGAACTCGCTCGCACCGTTAATTACCCCGGGTTGACCGGTAAAGTCGGCACCACCAGCGACAAAGCCCACAACTTTAACAATGCGCACGATGCGGTCTAGGTCGCCGATCGCAAGTTTCACTGCGGCGAGCGCGTTCAAAGCTGAAAGCTGTGCAAGTTTTTTTGCTTCGGCTGGCGAAACAAGACCCGCACCCTCGCCAACTTTGCCGGTGGCTGGCATCACGCCATCAACGAACGGCAGTTGGCCGCTCGTGAACACTAAGTTGCCGGTGACCACAGCTGGAACATAGGCGGCAACCGGTTTGGCAACCTCAGGCAGGGCAAAACCAAGCTCAATAAGTCTGTTTTCAATTTTTGAAGCGGTGGTTTCGGGCATCTTTAGCTCGCTTTCAGTGTTAGGCACTAACCTAGAGTTTATGTCTGGTTCGCAGCGCAGTCGTGGCAGTAGGTTCGCAGCCTTCTTGAGTTTTATTGGCTTAAGCACCCTTGCCGGAGTTCTTTTAGTAATTGTAATTTCACCGCTGGCTCTTTTGGGCGGTTTGCTCGCAAGCGCAGGCATTACAGCTTTCGATGGTTTGCCTGATTACATCAAGCCGGTGAACACATCGCAGGCTTCGACGATCTATGGCACTAAAAACGGCAAGCCAGTGCCAGTTGCAACTTTCTTTGACGAAAACCGCATTTCGATTCCGTTCGACCAAATGTCGCCCAACATCATCAACGCGGTTGTTGCCACCGAAGACCCACGCTTTTATCAGCACAACGGTGTTGACGTTATTTCGTTCTTGCGAGCATCGATCGGCCAGGTTTTGCACACCGGCTCAGCTGGTGGTTCGACAATCACGATGCAGTACGTAAAAAACACTTTGGTCGAAGCCGCTGTTTTGGCCGGCGATAAAGCAGCCGCCGCGGCCGCAACCGCAAACACTCCAGACCGCAAAATCAAAGAGATTCGCTTAGCGCTGGCTCTTGAGAAGGTTACGAGCAAAAAAGACATTCTTGCCGGCTATTTGAACATCGCCTATTTTGGCAACCAGATTTATGGAATCGAAGCGGCCTCAAACTATTACTTTGGTGTTCACGCCAGTCAGCTCAGCATTGCTCAGGCAGCTTTGCTCGGTGGCATGGTTCAGAACCCTGAGAACTTCAGACCAGATATTGCAGCAAACTTGCCGGCCGCAAAAGGTCGTCGTGACTATGTGATTAGCAACGAGCTCAAGCACGCAGACATCACACACATCACCGCCGAACAAGCTGCGGCCGCCATTGCCGAGCCGATTACGGTTCACATTACGCACGCCAAGAGCGGTTGCGAAGTCAAGCAGGTCACCGCCTTTTTCTGTGACTATGTCGTTTGGACAATTCGAAACAACCCAGAATTCGGTCAAACCCCTGCCGACCGCGAAGCCTTGCTGCGCCAAGGCGGTCTAGACATTTATACGACGATGGATGCCAGCGTTCAGCAAGTAACAGACACTGCCAGCAAATACTGGGTCTCGCCGACTGACCGCAACCACATTGGAACCGCGAGTGTTTCGGTGCAGGTTGGCACGGGTCGCATCTTGGCAATGTCTGAAAACCGAATCTTTGACCAAACTTCAAACCCGCCATCTGGGCACACCGCTGTCAACTATGCGGCTGATGTCAACTATGGCGGTTCGCATGGTTTTCAAACGGGTTCGACCTACAAGTTGTTCACGCTTGGCGAATGGCTAAGCAAGGGCTTTAAGTTGCTTGACCAGGTTGACGGGCGCCTTAGAAACTGGAACGCTACAGACTTTGCTTCGCGTTGCGCCCCGCTGAGTGGCACTTGGAAACCAAAGAACATCGGCAAAGAACCTGAGAACCCAACTGTGGTTCAAGCAACAGCGCTTTCGATCAACACCGCTTTTGCCGCAATGGCTGCGCAGCTCGACCTTTGTGACATTCGCGACCTTGCTATGCGTTTCGGTGTTCACCGAGCCGACCTGACTCCGCTCGTTACCTACCCTTCATCGGTGATCGGCATTAACGAAATCGCTCCGGTAACCATGGCTGCAGCGCTCGCGGGAATATCAAACCACGGTGTTTTTTGCACCCCGGTAGCTATTGACCGAGTTGTTGTGCGAGCCACTAACCAGCCCATGACTGTTCCCACGACCCAATGCTCCCCTGCGGTAACACCTGAAGTTTCTGCAGGAATGATCTATGCCATGAAAGCTGTAATGAACGGCGGAACCGGTGGAGCATCAAACACCGGTGACGGCGCGCAAATTGCCGCTAAAACTGGAACCACCGACTCGGGTGTTCACACGTGGATGACTGGAACCACTACCGCAGTTGCTACCGCAACTTGGGTGGGCAACGTTGTTGGAACCACGAGCCTGACCAGCTTCACACTGCACGGCAAGGCAGCCAACACGGTTCGTCACGACATTTGGCGAACCATCATGCAAACGGTGAATAAGCTCTATAAACCAGGCAAGTTTCCGAACCCGCCTAAGAGCATGATCGATGCAACGATGATCACTGTTCCTGACGAGCGAGGCAAAAACCCGAGCAACGCAACCGGCGACCTCATCAAGAATGGTCTCAGCGCAACCACAGTTGCGGGCACAGTTGCTTCGACATTGCCAGTGGGCTCAGTTGCGGCCACGTCACCGCGCAACGGCAGTTCAATAGCCCGCGGCACCATCGTTAAGATTTACATCAGTCGAGGCGGTGCATCGGTTGTTCCTAAAGTTGCGGGCATGACAGTTTCTGATGCAATCAGCGCACTGTTAGCGGCTGGTTTTGCCGCTGTTTCGGCACCACAGCCCAATCAGACACAGTTCTTTCAGCACTCGTCAACTGTGGCCGCAGGCAACGTAGTCGGCACTTCGCCGGCCGCTGGCTCTAAGGCTTCGTCTGACGGTGCGATATTGCTCATAATCAGCTCTGGCCCATAACCTATGGCGCTTGTGCTACTAGATGTTCTGCTGGGTTTGATGGCCCTAGGCCTACTAATTTTTGCTTGGGCTTCGCTCATCGAGCGCCACTGGTTCGCGATTCGCAAAGAAACCCTCGCAATTTTGCCGCCCGGTTCGCTGCCTGAGGGCAAGAATCCGTTGCGAATTTTGCACATAAGCGATATTCATTTGGCACCATGGCAAAAGCGAAAAATCGCATGGATGCTTCGCCTCGACAACCTCAAGCCTGACCTTGTGGTCAACACCGGCGACAACCTGGGCCACCTAGACTCGGTTGAACCGCTGCTCTGGTCGCTGCACCCCTTGCTTGCAACGCCTGGAGTTTTTGTCAACGGATCGAATGACTATTTTGCGCCAAAGCCGCGAAACCCCCTGAATTATCTGCGCAAACCTTCAAATCGAACTTCAAACACGGCACTCGACACTTCATCACTGGTTGCCGGTTTTGAAGCCGGCGGTTGGCTAAACCTCAACAATCGCGGCGGGTTATTAAAGATTGGCGAGCTTTCGCTCGGTTTCATCGGCATCGACGATGCTCACGATGGGCTCGACGACCTGCGTTCGCTGCCAGCCAGCAAACAGACCATCGGCAAGCCCGACCTTCTTATCGGGGTTAGCCATGCTCCCTATCTAAAAGTTATCGATGCAATGGCCGATCAAAAAGTTGACCTGATGCTGGCCGGTCACACACACGGCGGTCAGGTGTGCCTGCCATTTTTTGGGGCCATCATTACCAACTGCGATTTGCCGCGCAAGAACGCCAAGGGCCTCAGCGCATGGCACATCAAAGGACACACCCTTTTGCTAAACGTTAGCGCCGGCCTCGGGCATTCGATTTATGCGCCGTTCCGTTTGGCCTGCCGGCCTGAAGTGCGTGTGCTAGAGCTGGTTGAACGACCTATTGGTTAGTTTCCGAGAGCCCAGGCTTTTGCACCAAGCACAATGTATTCACCTGCGGCGTTGTCGCACCTAGCGGTCTGCCCAGCGGTGTAGCACGTGAAGTCACCCACCTTGATGGAGTATCCGTTATCGAGGGTTTTGGCCTTTGAAGCATCAGCATAGTAGCCGCCCGAGCAGGTGAACTCGGCAGCTTTGCCCGCAGCGGGGGCTTTAGCCACTAGTTTGACTTGATAGCCGAAACTATATGAACATGAATCGGGGGTGGGAATCGGGTCATATTGGGTTGCTGCTTCGTCTTGTTCGCATATTGCAAACTGTGCATCTTTGTTGATCGAACACCAGGTTGGGCCGGTGCCAATTTTGAAGACATAGTCGCTGTAACTGGTTAGATAGTCGGCTGCATTCGCAAGCGGCAAGTCAGCGGTGGCCGCTGGCGGAATCAGGCTCGGATCAATCACGGGCCAGCTGTTAGTTGGGCTTTCGGTGGCGGTGGGCGAAGAAGATTCAGCGGGCGCACAACCGGCAAGACCCGCGACGAATGCGAGGGTCAAAGCAACCAACAGAAATCTCTTCACACCGCAAGGCTATCGGCGTTATGTTTTAGAAAAACGCATCTAAAGAGCGATTTTGTTTACGTTTGTGTAAAGAGTTTCTGAGAATTCACTAAAAATGGCGGGCCGCCGAAGCGACCCGCCATTTGAAAAACCACAACCTGCGTTTAGAACTCTTTTGCTACGAGTTCAGCGATTTCATAGGTGTTCAATGCTGCACCCTTGCGCAGGTTGTCGCCAACTACAAACAACTCAATGCTGTTGTTGAAATCGAGCGACTGGCGAATGCGGCCAACAAAAGTTGGGTCTTGGCCAGCAACCTGGTTTGGGGTTGGGTAGACATTGTTTGCTGGGTCGTCGAGCACCTTGACGGTTGGCTGCGCGTTGAGAACATCGCGAACCTCGTCTGGGGTGAGTTCGTTGGCAAAAGTAGCGTGAACGGTTAGCGAGTGGGCAACCTGAACCGGCACTCGAACGCAGCTCGCTGCCACCTTAAGGTCGCTGATGCCCAGAATCTTGCGTGATTCGTCGCGAACCTTCATCTCTTCAGACGAGTGGCCGCCAGCTTTTAGCGAACCTGCGAACGGAATCACGTTGAGCGCAATCGGGTGAGCCCACGGAGAATCGCTGAGGTCGTTGCCAGCGGCAGCCAAAGCTGCACGCACATCGTTGGTGTTGGTGCCAAGGCTGGCGTCGCCGCCAGCAACTTTGATTTCGTCGGCTAGCTCGGCGATGCCAGCAGCACCTGCGCCAGAAACTGCCTGGTAGCTCGAAACTACAAGTTCTTTCAAAGTCCATTTGCGGTGAAGCGCACCCATGGCAGCCATCATGGTCAAAGTGGTGCAGTTTGGGTTAGAGATGATTCCGAGCGGGCGGTTTTTGGCCTGCTCAGGGTTCACCTCAGGCACCACCAAAGGCACGTCTGGGTTCATGCGAAACGCGCCAGAGTTGTCAACGGCAATTGCGCCGTGCTCTGCAGCGATAGGCGCCCAAACTTCTGAAACCTCATCGGGCACGTCGAACATAGCAATGTCTATGCCGTCAAAAGCTTCAGGGGCAAGTGCCACTACGGTCAGTTCTTCGCCGTGAACGGTGATCTTTTTGCCGGCTGAGCGTGGCGAGGCAATCAGACGAATTTCGCCCCAGATGTTTTCGCGGCTATTGATAATGCCGATCATCACGGTGCCAACTGCGCCGGTTGCGCCAACAAGTGCGAGGTTTGGTTTGCGACTCATTTCGAGCTCCTTTGTTTCAAAACTGGGCTATTGCCTAAAAATTTTCTGGGATGCCTGACGGCCTAGAGGTTTAGCGGCCGGTGCCGGCATAAACCTTGGCTTCGGTGTCGCCATCTAAACCAAAGGCGGTGTGAACAATGCGAGCCGCTTCATCGAGCTGCTTTGAGCTGGTGATGACCGAGATGCGAATTTCAGAGGTTGAAATCATCTCGATGTTGATTCCGGCTTTAGCTAGCGCACCAAAAAGGGTTGCTGAAACACCCGAGTGGGTCTTCATTCCGGCTCCGACAACCGAAAGCTTTCCGATTTCGTCATCTGATTCGAGCTCACGGTAACCCAAACTTGGCTGGGCAGCGTTTAGCGCTTCAACGACGCGCTTGAGGTCGCCGCTTTGCAAAGTGAACGAAATGTCGCTAACGGCATCGGTTACGTCTGAACCGGTTGGAGTGTTTTGAACGATCATGTCGATGTTCGCACCGGCTTCGGCCACTACGGTGAAAAGTTCAGCGGCTTTGCCCGGAACATCGGGAATGCCAATGACGGTGATTTTTGCCTGACCTTTATCGGTGGCGACACCTGAAACGATTGCTTCTTCCATTTTGCCTCCTGCTTGAGATGAATAGACGATGGTGCCTGGGTCAGTGCTAAATGTTGATCGCACTCTTAGGTCAACGCCGTGACGACGGGCAAACTCAACCGCACGAATGTGCAGAATCTTGGCACCCGCTGCAGCCAGTTCGAGCATCGATTCAATATCGATGCCGTCAAGCTTTTGGGCGCCCGGAACAATGCGAGGGTCGGCGCTGTAAACGCCGTCGACGTCGCTATAGATTTCGCAAAGGTCGGCGTGCAAACCTGCGGCAAGTGCAACGGCAGTGGTGTCGCTGCCGCCGCGGCCAAGAGTCGTGATGTCGCGGGTCTCTTTGTTGAAGCCTTGAAAACCAGCAACGATGGCAATGTGGCCTTCGTCGATGGCTTCGCGAACACGAGCAGGGTTGATCTCAGAGATGCGCGCGTTGCCGTGCACCTCGTCAGTTTGAATGCCCGCTTGTGAGCCGGTAAACGAGCGCGCTGAGCCGCCCAAAGAGTTGATGGCAAGAGCCAAAAGCGCCATCGAGATGCGCTCGCCCGAGGTTAGCAGCATGTCAAATTCGCGGGCAAAAGATTCTGGGCTGTCAGAAACCGAGTTAGCTAGGTCGATTAGCTCGTCGGTGGTGTCACCCATTGCTGAAACCACAACAACTACTTGGTTGCCAGCTTTTTGAGTGTCAATGACTCGCTTAGCAACGTGTTTGATCTTGTCTGCATCGCCGACGGATGATCCGCCGAACTTCTGCACGATAAGGGCCAACGTTTTTCTCCTGTAAAGAGCGGGTGACGTGCCTGCAACATTCAGGCCATGAAACTACAAGTCTAGCCGATTTGGACGATTCGGCGACCCTCAAAAGCGCGACCCAAAGTGACCTCATCGGCATATTCGAGGTCACCTCCAACAGGTAATCCGCTTGCTAGACGCGAAATGGTGATGCCCAGCGGCGCGAGCATGCGGGTTAGGTAGGTTGCGGTGGCTTCGCCTTCAAGATTTGGGTCGGTTGCAATGATTACCTCAACGATTTGAGGGTCACTTAAGCGACTCATTAGCTCTTTGATGCGCAGCTGGTCTGGGCCAATGCCTTCGATTGGGCTGATTGCCCCGCCTAGCACGTGGTAACGGCCTTTGAACTCTCGAGTGCGCTCAATGGCTTGAACGTCTTTGCTTTCTTCGACCACGCAGATTGTGGTTTGTTGGCGGCGCACGTCGCGACAAATCGAGCAAGTGGCTTCTTCGGTCACATTGCCACAAATGTCGCAAAACTTCACACGCGTTTTAACCTCGCGCAGCACTTGAGCCAATTTTTCGGCCTGATCGTCTTGGGTCTGCAATAAATAAAATGCGATTCGCTGGGCTGACTTTGGCCCGACGCCTGGCAACCGACCCAGTTCGTCGATGAGTTCTTGAACTACACCTTCATACATTTAGCGGCCGTTCTTAGGGTCTTCGATTGGAATGCCACCTAGCAGCTCGCGCACGAGCGATTCGCCGTAACGAGCGTCGTCTTCAACAGGCTCTTCTGTGGGAGCAATTTTTGGCTCGGCAGCAGGCGGCACGATGGTCTCGAGCTGTTCGGTGACTGCCTCAGGTTCTGAGGCGACTTCAGCGACGACCTCAGCGGTTGGCGCCTTGGCTGCTGGCGCTGCCTTAGCCGGCTTTGGTTCTACTTTGGTTGCAGCCTTGTTGATTTTAGATTCGACAACCGGCGGGGTTAGGCCAGCCGCAACTGCCGCGGCTTTGGCTGCAGCGCTTGAAAGAACAGGAGCAGTGGCGGCAGCAGCAGGAGTCGAACTGGCTTGCGCAGCGGCTGCAATTTGCGGCTTGAACTTGACCTCAACGCCTAGAACTTTGCGAATTGCTGCGCGCAGAGTGTCTGGAGCACCGGCTTGGTTTTTAAAGTTGTCGAGTTCTTTGTTGCTGCCAAAACGCAGGGTCAAAACTCCATCGCTGAAGTCGAGCACCTCGAGGGCAAAAGTGACAGTCCAAACAACTCGAGATTGTTCTTGAACTGCGTTGAGAATCTCGTTCCATGCCGACTGAAACTGCGCGGTGTTGACGGTTGCCGCCGGTGCGTTCGGCGCAGACGGCGCGGCTTGAGACGGCGCGGCTTGAGGCTGGGCAGTTCGCGGCGGCGCAGCGGGCGATTGTGCAGCGGGCGATTGCGCAGTGGCAGGCGCGGCAGCAACTACAGGCGCCGGTGCAGATTGTGCTGGCGCGGCAGCGGCCGAGGCAACACCCTCGACGCCGACCCGTCGCTCGAGTCGGTCAAGGCGCGCAAGCGACCCAACTTCGGTTTGGTCGCTGGCAGGCACAAGAACTTTGGCGCACATGAGCTCAAGCAAAAGTCGAGGGCTCGTTGCGCCCGACATTTCGGTTAGTGCCTTGTTGACGGTGGCGGCAGCGTGGGTGAGTTCTGCCAAACCGAACCGATAAGCCTGTGCAGTCATTTTGTCGAGTTCGTCGGCGGCGATGCCTCGCATAACTGCTTTGGCTTCTTCGCCAACTGAGTGAATCACAATTAGGTCGCGCAGCCGCTCCAGCAAATCTTCGACAAACCGACGAGGGTCTTGACCGGTTTGAATGACGCGATCGACTCCCCCGAATACGGCAACTGAGTCGTGTGTGGCGAATCCGTCAATAATTTCGTTCAGCAGTGAACCGTGGGTGAAACCCAAGAGTGCTGCAGCGCGGTCATACTTAACCAAAATTGTTGAAGCGTCGCCGCCCTCGACGGCTTCTGAGCCGGCAATAAGTTGGTCGAGCAGCGAGAGCGAATCACGCACCGAGCCTCCGCCGGCGCGAACCACAAGGCCCAAAACACCTGACTCGAGCTCAACGCCCTCTTGAGTGCAAAGTTGCTGCATATATTCAAGTAACTGCGCTGGCGGAACCAAACGGAACGGGTAGTGGTGGGTGCGCGAGCGAATTGTGCCAATAACCTTTTCAGGTTCGGTGGTCGCAAAAATGAACTTGACGTGAGCCGGCGGTTCTTCGACGATCTTGAGAAGCGCGTTGAATCCTTGCGCGGTGACCATGTGCGCTTCATCCAGAATAAAAATTTTGAAACGATCGCGAACCGGCGCAAAAATGGCACGCTCGCGAAGCTCACGTGCGTCGTCAACACCATTGTGGCTCGCAGCGTCAATTTCGACGACGTCGAGCGAGCCCGAACCATCGCGCGACAACTCAACGCAAGAAGGGCAAAC
>CAIYTL010000123.1 GCA_903929105.1 uncultured Micrococcales bacterium
CTCGAGTCAATTCTTGCAGGTTTGAATGTGGGCCATGTTGTGATCACGGGAATGCAAACCAATAACTGCATTCGTCACACAACTCACTCGGCTCTCGAACGCGGCTATGACGTAACTTTGGTGAGCGATGCTCACAGCACGACCGGCTACGAGTGGGCTGGTCACACGATTTCGGCTAAAGAAATCGTTGATGAGACCAACGACAACTTCGGTGAATATGGGTTGCCGGGTCGCCGCGCGCGCACTGTTAAGACTGAAGCGTTGAGTTTTTAGTTGTCGGCACCGGTTTTTCGCAAGCTCTTCAAAGAAGACCGTGAGGTTTGGGCGTTGCTTTGGGCAGGGTACCTGGAGTTTTATCAGCACGAGCTTTCGGCCGACCAAACCGCGCTAACCTGGCAGCGATTTTTTGACCAAAAATACAATCTATGGGCGTTCGGTGTTGAAGTCGAAGGCAAAATCGTGGGCTTTGCTCACTGTTCGTTCACCAACTCAACCTGGAATAAGACGCCTGACCTCTATTTAGAAGACCTCTATGTATCGCCAGACGCTCGCAAGCAGGGGCTGGGTGAGTTGTTGATCCACGGTTGTGCAGAGTTCGCGTCAGACAGTGGCGCCAGAAAGCTTTATTGGCAGACTCATCGAGACAACGAAACCGCTCAGCGGCTTTATCGCAAGGTTGCTGCAAAAAGCGATTTCGTAATTTTTGAAAAAAAGCTTTAGAGAACCTTTGAGGGGTTGCCAACGGCAGTTGCGCCAGCGGCGAGGTCGTGAGTGACGACTGCCCCCGCACCAACGCGAGCACCTTTGTGAATCGTGATGTTGCCGATTACAGCCGCACCAGCACCGATCACGACGTTATTTTCTAACGTTGGGTGGCGCTTGCCGTGCTCACCGGTCTTCGAACCCAGGGTGACTCCGTGATAAATCAAGCAGTCGTCACCAATAATTGCGGTCTCGCCGATCACAACGCCCATGCCATGGTCAATAACTAATCTGCGACCGATTTTTGCGGCTGGGTGAATTTCGACACCAGTTACAGAACGCCCAGCGTAAGCCCACATGCGTGACAACGTTTTTAGGCCACTAGTCCACAAAAAGTGGGCTACGCGGTGATTCCAAACGGCGTGCAAACCAGGTGCGGTGAGAATAACTTCAAAAGCGTTGCGAGCCGCAGGGTCGCGTTCGAGCACTGCTCTGATGTTTTCACCGAAACGAATGGTGTGCCTAGCTTTCGATTAGGTCCTTATAAAGAGCCGTTGAAAGATAGCGCTCACCAAATGAGGCAAGAATTACAACAATCTTTTTGCCGGCGTTTTCAGGACGGTTCGCAATTTGCGATGCTCCCCAAGCAGCGGCGCCTGAAGAGATACCTCCAAGAATACCTTCTTCGGCAGCCAAACGGCGAGCATATGCAAAGGCCTGATCGGTAGGTGCGTCAAGAACTTCGTCATAAATGTCGGTGTCAAGAACTGCAGGAATGAAGTTAGCGCCAATGCCCTGAATTGGGTGGCCTGCTGGTGAGCCGCCGTTAAGAATTGGAGAGGCCT
Source organism: uncultured Micrococcales bacterium (assembly GCA_903929105.1). Lineage (GTDB taxonomy): Bacteria > Actinomycetota > Actinomycetes > Actinomycetales > Microbacteriaceae > Rhodoluna. The sequence continues at coordinate 1,548 of CAIYTL010000123.1, forward strand.
CTGGTTCGACAGCAATAATCTTGATGTTCGGGTTCAGCGCCTTTAGTGCTTGGCCAACGCCGGTGATGGTGCCACCGGTGCCAATGCCCGCAACAAAAATGTCGACTTCACCGTTGGTGTCGCGCCAAATTTCGGCTCCGGTAGTTTCGCGGTGAATCTTTGGGCCGGCTTGGTTTTCAAACTGTCGAACGGCGACGGCGCCCGTTGTGCTTGCAATCTCGTCGGCTTTTGCGACTGCACCGCGCATGCCCTCGGCAGCTGGAGTTAGCACAAGCTCAGCTCCATAAGCCTTTAGAACCATCCGACGCTCAACGCTCATGCTGTCGGGCATGGTCAGAATCACTTTGTAACCACGCGCTGCGCCAACCATTGCAAGCGCAATGCCGGTGTTACCTGAGGTTGCCTCAACGATCGAACCGCCAGGCTTCAACTCGCCCGACTCTTCAGCTGCGTCAACCATGGCGATAGCCAAACGGTCTTTCACCGTTGACGACGGGTTATAAAACTCAAGCTTTGCAAGAACCTCTGCCGGCGCACCATCGGTGACGCGGTTCAGGCGAACTAGGGGAGTGTTTCCGAATGCTTCGGTGATGTCGTTATAAATAGCCATGGCTAAAGGTTACCTAGCAAACCATGATGGTTGCAAAGTCTTTCGTTTTGTTACAGAAAAATGGCTAAATTGCCCTAATCTGTCTTGTAAGTGGGGCAAAACGGTTGCTCTGCATTTTGAGTAGGGGAATCATGAACATTAACAAAATCGTAGGTTTCAGCGCCGCTGGCGTTTTAGCTCTGGGAACAATCATTCCGA
>CAIYTL010000124.1 GCA_903929105.1 uncultured Micrococcales bacterium
AAATGGTCGAATTCAAGCGCATCACCGTCAAGGGTGAGGTTGACTACGATGTCATCATCGGCCGAAACCTGCTCTCAGAAGTTGGCGCAGCGCTTTCGGATGCTGACCAAGCTGGTCCTGTTAAAAAAGTTTTAGTCATTCACCCCACAGCACTCAGCAAAAGCGCCGAGGTATTGCAGCAGTCGCTGAATTCTCTTGGTTTCGAAACACTGCTGGCCGGTGTGCCCGACAGCGAAGACGCTAAGCGTGTCGAGGTTGCTGCTTTTTGCTGGGGCGTTATGGGCAAATCAGACTTCACGCGCAGCGACGCCGTGGTTGGTTTCGGGGGAGGTTCGACTACTGACCTAGCCGGCTTCGTTGCCGCTACCTGGCTGCGCGGTGTCAAATTTGTGCAGGTTCCAACAACGCTGTTGGGAATGGTTGATGCAGCAATCGGTGGCAAAACTGGCATTAATACAGCCGAAGGAAAAAACCTAGTTGGTGCGTTTTATGCTCCGAATGCAGTCATTTGTGATCTCGACACATTGGTCACCTTGCCCAAGAACGAAATAGTTGCGGGCCTTGGTGAGGTAGTGAAATACGGATTCATCGCAGACCAGCGCATTCTAGAAATCATTGAAGCGAACCCAGCTGCCGCTAGTGACCCGACTGCTACTGAGTTCGCCGAGTTGATCGAACGCTCGGTGGCTATCAAGGCACGCGTTGTCGGTAGCGACTTCAAAGAGGCCGGATTACGCGAGATTCTGAACTATGGCCACACATTGGGCCACGCAATCGAGCACGCTGAACGCTACCAGTGGCGTCACGGCGCAGCTATTTCGATCGGCATGATGTTTGTAGCTGAACTTGCGCGCCTTGCTGGCCGGTTGAGCGACGAGGTTGTTGATAGACACCGCAGCGTTTTAAACCTTTTGGGTTTGCCGACAAAATACGATGCCTCAAAATGGGATTCCCTGTTGGCGACGATGCAGCGTGATAAAAAATCTCGAGCCGGCCAATTGCGTTTCGTTGTATTAGACGACATCGAGAAGCCGACGATTATGACGGCACCGACGAACGAGATGCTTTTCGCTGCATACCAAGAGATTTGCGACTAAGCAGATACCCTAGAAGCTATGAGATCTGTTCTTGTTCTAAACGGGCCAAACCTTGGTCGTCTTGGTTCGCGTGAACCTGAAATCTATGGCTCGGTTTCTTATGTTGACCTAGTGAAATTGCTAGATTCAACTGCAGCCGAGGTCGGGCTTTCAGTTGAGACCCGTCAGACCGACAGCGAAGCCGAGCTTATTGGTTGGATTCACGGTGCGGTTGATGCCGGAAAAGACGTGGTCTTGAACCCAGCAGCTTTCACTCACTATTCTTATGCCTTGCGCGATGCGGCCGCCATGCTCAGTAAGGCTGGATTGCGACTTATCGAGGTGCACCTTAGCAACCCTCACGCCCGTGAAGAGTTTCGTCACACCTCAGTTATTTCGGGGGTAGCTACCGGCGTAATCGCTGGTTTCGGCGTGAACAGTTACGTATTGGCGCTTCGTCAACTCGCGAGCTAAACTTAAGCCAATAAGCATTCGGCCTTGAGCCGATTTTTTTATGTCAAACGAAACGATTGTGAATCAAAATGGCAACCAGTAACGACCTAAAAAATGGTCTAGTTCTAAACATCGAAGGTCAACTATGGACTGTAGTTGAGTTTCAGCACGTCAAGCCTGGCAAAGGCGCTGCATTTGTTCGCAGCAAACTGAAGAACATTTTGACCGGCAAAGTAGTTGACAAGACCTTTAACGCTGGTGTCAAGGTTGAAACCGCAAACGTTGACAAACGTGAAATGCAGTACCTCTATCAAGACGGCGACTCATACGTGTTCATGGACCTCGAAAACTACGAGCAGGTCTCGCTGCCTGCAGTTGTTGTAGGCGATGCCACAAATTACATGCTTGAAAACCAAAACGCTATCGTTGCAATGAACGAGGGCAACCCAATTTATGTTGAGCTTCCGGCTTCTGTTGTGCTTGAAATTACCTACAGCGAGCCTGGTCTTCAGGGCGACCGCTCATCAGGTGGCACTAAGCCAGCAACTCTCGAGACCGGTCTTCAGATTCAGGTTCCGTTGTTTGTTGAGCAGGGCACTCGCGTAAAGGTAGACACCCGCACCGGTGACTACCTTGGCCGAGTTACCGACTAGTCTTGAGCGCACGCACTAAGGCACGCAAAAGGGCGATCGACGCCATTTTTGCTGCCGATATTCGCAAGACTCCACCGCTTGAGCTGCTCGACATGAGCAAAGAGCAAATGGTTGGTCATCAAAACCAAGACGAGATTTTTGACTACGCGGCGATTTTGGTTCAGGGTGTTGTCGAAAAACACGGCGAAATCGACGACCAGATAGAGACTTTTTCTCAAGGATGGTCTCTCGAACGCATGCCAGCGCTTGACAAGGCTATTCTTCGAGTCGCGCTTTGGGAGATTCTGTTTAACGACGAGGTTCCCGATGCAGTGGCCATCGACGAAGCGGTTGAGATCGCCAAAGAATATTCGACAGATGATTCTGGCAGCTTCATAAACGGGCTTTTGGCTCGAATTTCTAGCACCAAATAGTCACATCTTCGGCTGAACTATCAACTAAACTAAATAACGAACATCCTTTAAATCGCGCACTGTGAGGCGCAGAAGGAGGTGGGCGTGGTTACACGCACCGTCTTGACCGGCGACGACATCGATCGTGCCGTCACCCGAATCGCTCATGAAATTATTGAGTCGAACCACGGCACAGCCAATTTGGTTTTATTGGGTATTCCCACTCGTGGCGTAATAATCGCGAATCGCATCGCACAAATCATTGCAAGAAACGACTCCAACTTTTCACCTGACGGGGCCGTTGGTCGCCTTGACATCACAATGTATCGCGACGATTTGGCAACCAACCCGACACGAGCCGTAACCGAAACTGTTGAACCAACTCTTGGCATCGACAATCGAGTGGTGGTTTTGGTTGATGACGTTCTATACAGCGGTCGCACGATTCGTGCAGCTCTAGACGCCCTGAGCGACCTGGGCAGGCCAAAAGTTGTTCGCCTCGCAGTCTTAGTTGACCGGGGTCACCGCGAACTGCCGATTCGAGCCGATTTTGTGGGCAAAAACCTCCCAACTTCGCGCGATGAGCGCATTCAAGTTCAACTGCTAGAAATCGATGGCGAAAACTCGGTAGTGATCGCAGCATGAGCACTCTAAAACACCTGCTCTCAGCGGCCGACCTGTCACGCGATGCAGCCATCAACTTGCTAGACATTGCCGAAACAATGTCAGGCGTGAACGATCGCGAGATCAAGAAACTGCCGACCCTGCGTGGCAAAACGGTGGTTAACCTGTTTTTCGAAGACTCAACTCGCACGCGAATCTCTTTCGAACTCGCCGCGAAGCGACTTTCTGCCGACGTCATCAATTTTTCTGCCAAAGGTTCAAGCGTTTCAAAAGGTGAAAGCCTGAAAGACACTGCCCAAACTCTTGAAGCAATGGGCGCTGACGGCGTCGTCATTCGCCACTCGGCCAGCGGCGCTGCCTACACTTTGGCTCACAGCGGGTGGATTAACGGTGCGATTGTGAACGCCGGCGACGGTACACACGAACACCCAACCCAAGCACTGCTTGACGCTTTCACGATTCGACGTCGACTTCACGGCGGGGCGGCATCGGGCAAAGCTCTTGACGGTGTCAAAGTTGCGATAGTAGGCGATGTTTTGCATTCGCGAGTTGCTCGTTCGAACCTGCTTTTGCTTAACACCTTGGGTGCCGAAGTGCATCTTGTTGCGCCGCCCACGCTGCTGCCAGCCGATGCCTCGGGTTGGAACGCACAGATTCACTATGACTTAGACGCGATGCTGCACACGGTTAAGCCCGATGCCGTAATGATGTTGCGAGTGCAGCTGGAACGCATGAACGCAGCGTATTTTCCGAGCGAACGCGAATATGCGCGCGTTTGGGGTTTCAACGCCGAACGCTTGTCACTGCTAGGCGAAAAAGCCCTGCTAATGCACCCAGGCCCAATGAACCGTGGCCTAGAAATTTCGGCAGCCGCCGCCGACTCACCCAACAGCACTGTCTTAGAGCAGGTTGCCAACGGAGTTTCGGTTCGAATGGCAGTGCTGTTCAACTTGCTCTCTGGCGAAAGGTCAATCGACAATGTCTAAGTTTCTTCTTAAAAACGTTTCACTCCTGGGCGATGCTGCTACCGATGTTCTGATCGAAGGCGAACACATCATCGCGGTAGGTGGCGACGCTGCCGCGCAGGGGGCATCCGCCGAAATTATCGATTGCACCGGCCTAATCGCAGTGCCTGGTTTAGTAGACCTACACACCCACCTTCGCGAGCCTGGCTTCGAAGCTAGCGAGACGGTTTTGACCGGCACTCGCTCAGCTGCAGCCGGTGGTTTCACCGCCGTTCACGCAATGGCCAACACTAGCCCGGTAGCCGACACCGCTGGCGTGGTTGAGCAGGTTTGGTCACTTGGCTTAGCGGCGGGTTTCGCCGATGTCGTTCCCGTTGGTGCGGTTACAGTTGGCCTCGAAGGCAAGCAGCTGGCAGAACTAGCAGCAATGGCTGACTCTCGCGCCCAGGTTCGAGTGTTTAGCGACGACGGCAAGTGCGTGAGTGACCCGTTGTTGATGCGCCGAGCACTTGAATATGTCAAGGCATTCGATGGGGTAGTAGCCCAGCATTCACAAGAGCCACGGCTCACCGAAGGCGCACAAATGAACGAGGGCGTGGTTTCAGCCGAACTCGGCCTTGCAGGTTGGCCTGCAGTTGCCGAAGAATCGATCATTGCACGCGATGTATTGCTAGCCGAGCACGTTGGTTCTCGCTTGCACGTTTGCCACCTTTCAACAGCTGGTTCGGTTGAGATCGTTCGATGGGCTAAAGCTCGCGGCATCAACGTGACTGCAGAGGTCACGCCTCACCACCTATTGCTCACCGATGAGCTAGCCCGCAGCTATGACGCGGTTTACAAAGTCAACCCGCCACTTCGCACTCAAGCCGATGTACTAGCGCTTCGTGAGGCTTTGATTGACGGAACCATTGACATCATTGCCACTGACCACGCCCCACACCCAGATGAATCAAAAGATTGCGAATGGAACGCAGCAGCTTTTGGCATGCTTGGCCTTGAGGTTGCTGCCTCAGTTGCCTACGACGTTTTGATTGGCAGCGGCGCCTCGAACTGGCAGCGTTTTGCAGAGGTTTTGTCTTATAACCCGGCTCAAATTGGCCGCTTAAGTCAGCAAGGTCAGCCGATTGAGGTTGGTTCAACTGCAAACCTTGCGTTGATTGACCCGACGAAACGCCGAGATGCTGTCTCGATCGAGAGCAAGAGCAGCAATAACCCCTATGTTGGTTTGACTGTTGGCGGCGAGGTTGTTCACACGATTTATCGCGGATACCCTACCAAGCTCAACGGCAAGGTGGCCGCTGAAGGCCGAAGCCTAGGTAACTCGAAGAACTTAGCAAGAACAGCTTCTAAGGCTGGCAAATAGCCATGGCAAAACTGATTACATCGTTGCTTTTGGCCGCCATTTTTGTCGGTTTGATTTTGTTGGCAGCAAAAGCTTGGCGCGTGCGCCGTCGTGAGCAGGCAGTCTTGTTCGGTGCGCCTGCCGAGAGTTTTGCCGCTGGGCTTAAAGGCAGTGAATCTGCCAAGGTGCAGTACGTAGCTACCACTATCGCGGGGGAACCACTGAATCGTGTCACGGCATATGGTTTGGGCTTTCGTGGCAGAGCAACTGTCACAGTTGGCGATGCGGGCGTTTTGATCGAACGAACTGGTGAACGCAGCCTGGCTCTGTTGAACTCGCAGGTGACCGGCACCAACTTTACGCAAGCTGTGATTGGTCGTGCCGTTGAGAAAGACGGCTTAGTTGCCATCAACTGGAATCAGGACCAAACCGAGCTCACAACAGTTTTGCGCTTTAACAGCGCAGCTGACCGCAACCGCATTTTGCAGGCCAGCCCAGTTTTATCTAGAAAGGCAATCTAATGACTAAAGCGCTTTTGGTGCTCGAAGACGGCAAGGTGTTCGTCGGAAAGCAATATGGCAAAACTGGTGAAACGTTAGGAGAACTTGTTTTTGCAACTGGCATGACCGGCTACCAAGAAACCCTAACCGACCCTTCATATGCAGGCCAAATTGTGGTTCAAACCGCACCGCACATCGGCAATACAGGTGTCAACGCGCGCGACGAAGAGTCAGACAAAATCTGGGTGGCTGGTTACGTTGTGCGTGACGCAAGCCGAGTTGTCTCTAACTTTAGGGCCGAAAAGTCGCTTGACCAAGAACTTGAAGACTTCAACATCGTGGGCATTCGTGGTGTCGACACCCGCGCTCTTACCCGACACTTGCGCTCATCGGGTTCGATGCGTGCCGGTATTTTTAGCGGGGCCTCCGCTGAAGCCAGCGCCGAATCGCTATTAGTTAAAGTTCGTGCGGCTGCGCAAATGAAGGGCTTGTCGCTCAGCGATACTGTGACCACCAGTGAGCCGTATTCAGTCGCTGCTGAAGGAGCCCGAATCGGCAAGGTTTCGATTGTCGATCTTGGCATCAAACGCTCAACCATCGAACACATGGCGGCAAGGGGGCTAGAGGTCGAAGTTTTTCCTGCCAAGGTAGATTCACAAACTTTGCTGGCGAGCAACCCCGATGCTGTGTTCTTCTCTAACGGCCCTGGCGACCCAGCTGCCGCTGCCGGTCAGGTCGAGGTGTTGCGCGAAGTCCTGAGCAAAAAAGTTCCATTCTTTGGCATCTGCTTCGGCAACCAATTGCTCGGTCGAGCCCTTGGTTTTGACACCTACAAACTAACTTTCGGTCACCGAGGTATCAACCA
>CAIYTL010000125.1 GCA_903929105.1 uncultured Micrococcales bacterium
AACATCGAGCTCTAAGTGGTGCGTTCTAACCATTCGGTCACCAACAAGGTCATAGAAACCAATTGCCATGCGGTGAGGTCGAATCGTCGGCTGCTCTTCGATAGCTGTTTGAAGAACTTCAAACGATGTGATCGTGCCAGATTCGTCAACCGAAAGTGCTGGGCGCATAGTGTTCACGCCAGCGGTTTCTAGCCAAAGCTTTGACCAGCTGCGCAACTCGCGGCCACTAGTTGCTTCGAGCTCTACCAAAAGGTCGGCGAGTTCTGTGTTGCCAAAAGCGTGCTTCTTGAAATATTGCGAAACACCGGCCATGAACTGCTCTTGACCCACCCAAGCGACAAGCTGACGAAGCACTGAGGCTCCCTTGGCGTAGGTAATGCCGTCAAAGTTCACCTGCACGTCTTCAAGGTCGTTGATTTCAGCCACAATCGGGTGTGTTGAAGGCAACTGGTCTTGGCGATATGCCCAGCTCTTTTCAAGGGCGGTGAAGGTAGTCCACGCGCCGTGCCATTCGGTGGCTTCGGCAGTAGCGAGTGTTGAAGCATATTCAGCGAAAGATTCGTTCAACCACAGGTCGTTCCACCAGCGCATCGTCACGAGGTCGCCGAACCACATGTGTGCAAGCTCGTGAAGAATCGTGACTACTCGGCGCTCTTTGATTGCGTCGGTCACTTTGGCGCGAAATACGTAGCTCTCGGTGAAGGTAACTGCGCCAGCGTTTTCCATCGCCCCGGCGTTGAATTCGGGAACAAACATTTGGTCGTATTTTTCAAACGGATACGGCACGCCAAACTGTGCTTCGAAAAACTCGAAGCCCTGTCGGGTCTTTTCAAAAATGTAGTCGGCGTCAAGGTATTCGGCGAGTGATTCACGACAGAAGACACCTAGTGGAATCACCCGACCGCTGCTGCTGGTCAATTCGCTGCGAACTTCTGTGTAAGGGCCCGCAATGAGTGCGGTGATGTAGCTCGAGATGCGCGGGGTAGGGGCAAAGTTCCACTGCGCTTTACCTTCGCCCAATGACACCGGTGCAGGCGTCGGTGAGTTTGAAATTAGCTTCCAGTAACTAGGGGCAATGACCTTGAACTCGAAAGTCGCCTTCAGGTCAGGTTGCTCAAACACAGCGAATACTCGACGGCTGTCAGGAACCTCGAACTGGGTGTAAAGGTAAACCTCGTTGTCGACTGGGTCGACAAATCGGTGCAGCCCTTCGCCGGTGTTCATGTAGTGCATGTCTGCTACCACAACCAACTCGTTCGAAGACTGCAGATTGGGCAGCTGAATTCGAGCAGCGTCGGCCACCTCTGAGACGTCGAGGCTGGTGCCGTTGAGCACAACACTGTGAACCTGGGCGCTAATCGAATCAATAAAAGTGGATGCACCAATTTGCGAGCTGTCAAATCGCACGGTGCTGGTGCTCAGGAACGTTTCTGAGCCGGTTGTCAGGTCGAGTTCAACCTGGTAGCTGTGGACATTAATGATGGAGGCGCGGCTTTGCGCTTCAATGCGAGTTAGATTTTCTGCGGGCATAACTATTAGCCTACTTTGCCGATGTTTACGAATAGGTTACGAAAGTGCGCAGCTAAACTATTGCTAACCCTGTACACGATCAGAAATGGGCGGTAATGCGTTTTCGTCAAGGTCCTTTGTTAGAAGCTTCGGCTATTTATGTTGTTGCCTCTCTCATTTCTTTTATTGCTTTATTCCAAACTCTAAACTTTAATTCCATTTTAACCTCCCATTAAACTACAAATTCTTGGTAGCAATAATTTCACATTCCTTTGCTAATTCATTTAACATCCCCTACTCCCTTCCATTGATTGCAACCGAAAGTATTTCTTACAGAATAATTTATTTGGATAGAGGAAAAAATGAGGCTGCAAAAATATCTGGCCGACTGCGGAATCGCTTCCCGGAGAAAATGCGAGGAATTGATTGCGCAGGGCCTGGTTCGCGTAAACGG
>CAIYTL010000126.1 GCA_903929105.1 uncultured Micrococcales bacterium
ACTCAGCCCGCTACCTAATCGACAACGGGTTCGTCAAACCCTAACTCAAACGCCGAGGCTAGCATTTGATCATGCATAGAATTTTTAACACGCAAGTCTCAGCGGTTTATGTGCACTACCTGGCAAAAGTGACTAAAAAGGGGCGTGACAAAGCTGAGCTCGACGCGACCATTGAGTGGCTCACCGGTTATAAACCCGAAGCACTTGCGGCCAAACTTGAGTCAGGAATCACTTTTGTGGAATTCTTCGAAGCCGCCGATATGAACCCAAAAGTCGAGTCGATAACTGGAATCATATGTGGTGTGCGTATTGAAGAGATTCAAGACCCACTCATGAAAAAAATTCGCTACCTCGACAAACTAGTTGACGAACTTGCAAAGGGAAAACCCCTTGCCAAAGTTTTTAGGGAGTGATCGAAATCGCTAACATGTTGAAAATTAAACGCCTGCGCTCAGTGCTGCTGGCCGGCTCCATCGTTTTTGGCTTGAGTGCGCTTGCGCTGATCGCAACACCCGCGCTGTTCAATCAACTACTGGGCCTAACCACTGATGCGGCGCTCGAGTGGGCCATGCGCATGATCGGAATAACGCTGGTGGCCCTCGCGGGCAACATGTTCTCAGTTTCAACGCGCGGCAGCGAAGCATCCGTCATTTTTTCGGGCCGCGTCATGCTGGTTAGTGCATTCGGCCTAGGCGTTTTGACACTGCTGCTGCCCGAGGTGCTCACCTGGTTCGCGATTGCCTACGCCGCAGTCGGCTTTGGTTTTTCGGGCGCCTATGCCTGGGCGCTATTTGGTCGGCGTTCTAACAAATAGCCGCTGCCCTGACTTAAACAAAAAAGGACCCAACAAGTTGGATCCTTTTCGGTGGAGGAAGCGGTGGGATTTGAACCCACGGTAGCTATTAACTACGACAGTTTTCAAGACTGTTCCGTTCGGCCGCTCCGGCACGCTTCCGTGCTTACATTCTAACGGAATGGGAGCTGATTCAAAAAACTAAAGTTTCGGGCACGAGTGCCAGGACCACTTAAAAATAAAAAACCCGGCTCTCGTGAGAAGAAACCGGGTTTCGTGCGCTTGGAGGGACTCGAACCCCCAACCTTCTGATCCGTAGTCAGATGCTCTATCCGTTGAGCTACAAACGCATTCGGTTGATCTGCCTCGTGAGCTAATCAACTTCATAAGTTTAGCGACAATCAACCTGAACTTCAACCTCGAAGCTCTGGCCGCTGTTTTCGATTTCAATGACGCCAGGGGCGGCATCCGTCGCCAAACCGTGCAAAACAATTCGCAGAGTGTTGCGATTGAAGGCGGCAAAACCTAAACCGCTGGCCGCGCCACTAATGGTTAGAGTCTCGCCAGAGCGAGTCAGAGTTAGTTCAGTGCGAACGAAAGCTTCGGCGTTGGCATCAAAGGTCAATCCGTCGTCTTCTTGCAAAAACGAGCTGAAGGTGCCGTCGCTGCTAGGAATATAGACGTGAAGTTCAAGCACAGCAGGGTAATGCTCGCGAGCTGACTTAGGTGCCTCGGCCCACATCGGCACGATCGCGCCGGCACGCACAAACACAGGAATGGTTTCGCTGCTCAGCTCAACCTGAATGGTTTCACCCTCGACAGAGTTGCCGCCACCAGCAACAATTCGTTCGTCGCTGAATAGGTCGAACCATTCGCCTGCCGGCAGGTAAACCTCGCGCGCTTCAAGACCCGCCTCTAGCACGGGGGCTACGAGCAGGTCTCGACCAAACAGATACTGAGTGTCGAGGTCGCGCACGTTTGGGTCTTCTTGGTAGTCGAAGATTAGTGGGCGTTGAATCGGTTCGCCCGTGAGATTGTTTTTGACGAAAGCGCTATAGATATATGGCATCAAGCGGTATCGCAACTTGAGGGCTTCGCGGGCGATGTCGAGCACTTCTTCGCCGAAAGACCACACGTATTGATCGATGGTGTTGATCACGCTGTGGTTGCGCGCAAAGGGGGTTAGCGCGCCGTATTGAATCCAGCGGGCAAAAAGCTCGGGCGTGGTGTCTTCAGCGAAACCGCCAATGTCGGCGCCCACGAAAGACTGGCCCGAAAGACCTAGGCCAGCGCCCATGGGAATGCTCACCCAAAGGTGATCCCAGCGCGAGAAGTTGTCGCCCATCCAGTTGGCTGCATAGCGTTGAATGCCAGCTGAGCCGGCGCGCGAAAGCACAAAGGTGCGAAGTTCGGGCATAACTTCTTTGAGCCCGTCAACGGTGCCCATTGCCATTAGCAGTGCATATTGGTTGTGAAACTTTTCGTGCTCAAACTTGCCGTCGGTGAAACGCATGGCGCCCGACTTGATGTTGCCTGTGGCCGGTTCGTTCATGTCGTTCCAAATGCCAGCTAGACCACTGCGCACGTGTTCAGCATTGAGCGCACCCCACCAAGCTCGAGTTTCTGGTTTGGTGAAGTCGGGGAACAACGTTTCGCCCGGCCACACCTGACCGATGTAATTGCCGCCGCTTGCGGTGCGCGCAAACACATCTTTTGCTACGCCGTCGTCATGAACTGCATAGCCCGGGTCGTGTTTCACACCTGGGTCAATAATGGTGATCACGCCGAGTTTGTCGGCCGCCAGCTCAGCGAGCATCTGACCAGGGTTAGGGAACAGCTCGTCATTCCATGTAAACACGCGATAGCCGTTCATGTAATCGATATCGAGCCACAGGGTGTCGAGCGGCACGTCGAGTTCGCGGTGCTTAGCGCCTAGCTCAAGAACCTCGGCTTGCGTGTATTTGTGCCAGCGGCACTGGTGATAACCCAAGGCCCACATCGGTGGCAGCTCGGCGCGACCGGTTAGCTCGGTGTATTTAGACAGGATGCCCGCAATCGATGGCCCACCAAAAATGTATTCGGTGTATTGCCCACCATCGAAATGAATTTGATATTCGCTGTGGCCAGTGAAGTCGTAGTAACCGCGATAGGGGTTATCAACAAACGAACCCATCACTGCCGAAGTCGCATCGGCCTGTGCATAAAAGAAAGGAATCGAAATATAGAACGGGTCAAACTCACTGCTTGTGTTGTCGCTGCGAGGGTCAGTCTTGGCGAGGCCCTGAGTGAACTCACCCGATGCATCTGGGCTCAGCACGTCGGTGTTCCACAAAGTAAAGTTTCGGCCGCGTCGGTTTTGGCGACCAGCCTTTTCGCCTAGGCCATAAACCGCATCATTCGCGCCGATTTTGCGATACACGGCAAAAGCATCGTTGAGTGTTTCGAAGGCGCGGGGTTGACCATGGCTGTCTCGAGCGGTTTCGACAACAGCTGTGCCGTCGGTGCGCCAGACATCGACAAAAAATGGATTCAGCCCAACCACAACGCGCAAGTCTGCTGTGGTTATGGTTGCGCGGGCATCGTCGAGCTCAAAATCAAAAGCTACTGGCTGGGCTGGCAGCGCATAGTTGGCAGCCACCTCAGGTGCGAGTGCATGACTCGGTGCCTCGTCAAAAGCGCCGCCGCGGCTGATTTTGACACGAATCAGGTCACTCGCCAACAGGTCAATGCGCAACGCCTCGCTGTGAAGGGCAGCCTCAAGACCGCGGTCGGTCTTGGTGACCGAATCAACGCGCGTGAACTTGAGGTACTTTTCGGTGTTGATCATTGCGGCCTTTCAGGTGCTGGTTAGCGGGGCTGTTTTAGTTTAGCGAAGGCTTATATTTATAAGGCGGTCTGTCAAGGCAAGGAGCCAAATGAGACGGTTCATACAGTTCAAACAGCCAAAAGCCTCTCGAAGAGAACTCGTGGTTTCACTACTTGGCGGAGTGCTGACAATCGGTGCGCTTATTTTGATCACCGATTTGTCAAACCTTGCTTTGTTATGGGCGCCATTTGGAGGCACCTGCGTCTTGCTGTTCTCGGCTCACTCCTCACCGTTTTCGCAGCCCATGAACGTATTAGGCGGGCATTTACTTTCGGCAATCGTGAGCTATTTATTGCTCAGTTTCTTGCCTCACCAGACTTGGGCGCTAGCTATAACGGTTGGAGTCGCGATTGCCGCAATGCGCCTAGCGCGAGTCACGCACCCACCGGCTGGCGCGAATCCGATTGTGATATTTTTGACCAAAGATGCCTGGTTTCTGGTTTTGCCGACTCTTGCGCTTGGCGCTGTGGCAATTGTTTTGGTGGCTTTCTTGGTTCACAAACTCACTCACACGAAATACCCCATTTAGGCTTAGGTTATGAATTCTCGTCGTGTCGTAATCACTGGTGCCAGCTCTGGCATCGGCCAAGCCACCGCCCGCTTGTTTGCTCAACACGGATGGCAGGTTGTTGGCGTCGCACGCCGCGCCGACCGACTCGAGGCGTTGGCTGCCGAAACCGGCATTGACACTTTCGTTGCCGATATCACCGTGCAATCTCAAGTCGATGCATTGCGAGACTATTTGGCGTCGAGTGGGCCGGTTCACGCGCTGGTAAATAATGCCGGTGGTGCTTTTGGTGCTGCATCGGTTGAAGATAGCGACCCTGCTGACTGGATCAAAATGTTTGACGTCAACGTGATTGGGTTGCAGAGGGTTACTGCCGCTCTGTTGCCGCTGCTTCGTGAGGCTGCTCGTGCCGATGGCCACGCCGACATCATGACAGTGACTTCGACGGCAGGCTTTGTCTCTTATGAAGGTGGCGGTGGTTACAACGCTGCTAAGTTTGCCGCCCACGGCGTTGTTGGCACATTGCGCCTCGAACTTGCTGGCGAACCGATTCGGGTTCTAGAAATCGCACCTGGCATGGTCAAAACAGACGAGTTTGCGCTCAACCGCTTTGGTGGCGACGCCAGCAAAGTCGAAGCTGTTTATGCTGGGGTCGAGCAGCCGCTCGTGGCTGAAGACATTGCCGAAGCTATCGTTCACGCGCTTGAGTTGCCCGGCCACATCAACCTCGACATGATCACGATTCGCCCGGTGGCGCAAGCAGCCCAGCACAAGTTGGTGCGCGGGCCGCTCAAGCCGCGCGATTAAGCTCCCTGATTTGTGTCAATAACAATCAATCCATCAGCTGTCGGGTTGTTGACCTGCATCAACATGCCGAGGCCAATTCCTCCCACAACTGACAGGTCTGGAACCGGTTGAATTCCA
>CAIYTL010000127.1 GCA_903929105.1 uncultured Micrococcales bacterium
ACAGTGTTTCGCTTGATCTTCATCGAAGGCGTGACGTGGCCCGAAAGCTCGGTTAGTTCTATTGGCAGAATCTCAAACTTGCGAATCGATTCGGCTTGCGAAACGTGGCGGTTGACGCGCTCGATAGCGTGTTGAATCTCGTTGCGAACTAGCGGCGACTCAGCGGCCTCTTGCAGGGTCATCTTTTTGTCGCCACCGTTGTTGGTCAGCCACATTGGCAACATTTCAGGGTCGAGGCTAATCATTGCAGCCACAAAAGGTTTGCGGTCGCCAATAACCACCGCTTGAGAAATCAACGGATGCGCGCGCAGCGGGTCTTCAAGCACGGCTGGGGCAACGTTTTTGCCACCTGCTGTGACGATTAGTTCTTTCTTGCGCCCAACAATCGAAAGATACCCCTCGTCATCGATTTTGCCTAGGTCGCCGGTGCGAAACCATCCGTCAACAAATGCTTCTTTGTTAGCGGTTTCGTTGTGCCAGTAACCCCTGAACAGGTTGATGCCCCGCAGCAGAATTTCGCCGTCGTCAGCAATCTTGCCTTCGGTGCCCGGTAGTGAACTGCCCACTTTGCCAATTTTGATGGTGGTTGGGCGCGTAATCATGGCTGGGCCGGTGGTTTCGGTGAGGCCATAACCTTCGAGCACGATCACGCCGATGGCGCGATAGAAGTGACCTAAACGTTCACCGAGCGGCCCGCCACCAGAAACCGCATAGCCCAAATTGCCACCCATGGCAGCGCGAATCTTGCCGAAAACCAGTTGGTTATAAAGGGCGAACTGCAGGCGACGCTTGATGGTCGGGCCTTTGCCGCCCTCGAAAGCTTGCTCTTGAAGAGCTTTGGAGTATTCAATCGCCACGTGGGCAGCGCGCCTAAAAATAACGCCTTTGCCGGCAGCCTCAGCTTTTTGTTCGGCACTGTTATAAACCTTTTCGAGCACGCGAGGCACAGCCAGCAAAAAGTCTGGTTTGAACGATTGCATCGATTCAGAAATCTTTTTGATGTTGTCTTGGTGGGCAACTGTAATGCCTGCCGCAATGCAAACCACCGAAATAAATCGTGCATAAACGTGAGCCAAAGGCAAGAACAACAGGGTGCGGTGACAGTCGCGCAACACTTCGGGCAGAGCGTTGATGGCGTTGTAGCTAAGGTCAACGAAGTTAGCGTGCGTCAGTTCACAGCCTTTTGGCATGCCAGTGGTTCCAGAGGTATAAATCAGGGTTGCTAGGTCTTGCTTTTTGGCTGAGTGTGAACGTTCGCTGAGGGTTTCATCGCTAACTTCAGCGCCTCGCTGCGCTAGGTCACTCAAGCAGTTTTGGTCTAAACGCCAAACGTGTTTAACGCTCGGCAAGCTGCCCACAACTTCGGCAAAGCGTTGATACATGTTCTCGTTCTCAAGAAAAACTGCAACCGATTCGCTGTTCGAAAGAATCCACTCGAGCTGTGACGGGGCAGAGCTCTCATAAATTGGAACAACAACACCGCCAGCAAACCAAATCGCAAAGTCAAGCACGACCCACTCATAGCGAGTGTGGCTCATAATGCCAATAGCCTGCCCGGGTTTGATTCCGGCATCAATCAGGCCCTTAGCTGTTGACGTTACGTCGGCTAAGAAAGTTTCGGCGTCAATGCCCGCCCAGGTGCCATCGCCGTTGTCTTTTTCAAATAGAGGGCATTTAGGAGTCTCAGCGACTCGTTTGAGAAGCATGTCAACAAGATTGAAGTCGTCAGCCACCAACGCAAGTGGTGGTTCGATGCGCTTCTTTGTCGCAGCCATTGAGTTTTGTCGCTTTCTTTGCCGGTGCGTTTGTCGCCAGCATTATGAATAACCTTATTGCCTTGTGCCCCTTTCGGCGGTTGCTAGGGCTATCAGGTTGATAACAAGTTTTAGCGCTGAACCGTGCTGTCAACCGTCGCTGTTGCGGGTGACAAATGCACTCAACCGATAAACTTTTCAGAACGCTTGATTTCACCTCACAAAACAAGGACTCAACTATGCATGCCGTTGGTATCGACATTGGAGGCACCAAAATCGCTGGTGCTTTGGTCAACCGTGAGGGCAAGTTGCTTAAAGAGCTTCGAGTGCCAACACCGGCCACCGACCCTGAAGCCATTGTTGACGCTGTGGTTGGTTTGATCAAAACTCTTTCAGAGGGTGAAAACGTTACGGCTGCCGGTGTCGCTGCCGCTGGTTTTATTGATGCTGACCAAGCAAACATTGTTTATGCACCGAACATCGGGTGGCGCAATGAGCCTTTCAAAGCCAAGCTCGAGGCAAAGCTCGACATTCCAGTTTTCATCGAGAACGACGCAAACGCCGCCGGTTGGGCTGAGTTTCGCCACGGCGCAGGTCGCGGCTATAAGCACATGGTCATGTTGACTATTGGCACCGGCGTTGGCGGGGCAGTAGTGGTTGACTCGCGCCTGTTGCGCGGTGGTTTTGGCATTGCTGGCGAACTAGGCCACATGCGGTTGATCGAAGACGGCCTGCCTTGCGGTTGCGGCAACAAAGGTTGCCTAGAAAGCTACGGATCAGGCACAGCACTGCTCAAGTCGGCTAAAGCGCTCGCCGCTTCGGGCGATGCCACAGGCGCCAGGCTCCGTGAACTTGAAGCCGAGGTTGGTGAACTAACCGGCGCTCAGGTTTATCAGGCGATTCAAGAGGGTGACGAAGGCGCTTTGACTTTGCTGCGCAAACTTGGAACCTACATTGGCACAGCGATTGGCTCGCTGGTTGCAGTGCTAGACCCAGAGGTTGTTGTGATTGGCGGTGGCGTTAGCGCAGCCGGCGACCTTTTGCTCGACCCGATTCGCGAGGCCTACCTCGCTCATCTGCCAGCCCGAGGTTTTAGACCAGAACTCAAGATTGTCGCCGCTGAGTTTTTGAATGACGCCGGCTTGGTTGGCGCCGCCGACCTTGTGCTTTCGCGACTGTCTTAGCTCTTAAAGCTGGCAACCGCTAAACTTGGTTAGCGGCTTAATTTGGCCGAACCATGTTTAGAAAGTTTTGAGAGAGGAACCTGAAGTGACCTACTTTTTTCTCAAAACTTTCATTCTTGGCCCGCTGCTTCGCGTGTTGTTTAGACCTTGGGTTCGCGGTGCCGAAAACATTCCGGTTTCGGGTGCGGCCATTTTGGCCAGCAACCACCTGTCTTTTTCTGACTCAATCTTTTTGCCTCTGATGGTGCGCCGCCCTGTGGTGTTTTTGGCTAAGAGTGAGTACTTCACCGGCAAAGGTCTCAAAGGCGCTTTGAGCCGTTGGTTTTTCACTAGCACTGGGCAGATTCCGATTGACCGCTCGGGCGGCAAGGCAAGTGAGGCTTCGCTTAACACGGGTTTGCGAGTTTTGGCTGAACAGTCACTTTTGGGCATTTACCCTGAGGGCACGCGCAGCCCTGATGGTCGACTTTATCGCGGCCGCACCGGCATTGCGCGCATGGTGCTTGAGGCTAAAGTTCCGGTGATTCCGGTGGCCATGATTGACACCGAAAAAGTTCAGGCGATTGGTCAAAAGTTGCCCCGCATTCTTCGCGTCGGAATCGTCATTGGCAAGCCTCTGGACTTTTCTCGTTTCGATGGCATGGAGGGTGACCGAATCGTGTTGCGCGCCGTTACTGACGAGATCGTTTATGAGCTTGCAAAGCTGAGCGGTCAAGAATACGTTGATGCTTATGCTTCGTCGGTCAAA
Source organism: uncultured Micrococcales bacterium (assembly GCA_903929105.1). GTDB lineage: Bacteria > Actinomycetota > Actinomycetes > Actinomycetales > Microbacteriaceae > Rhodoluna. The sequence continues at coordinate 3,687 of CAIYTL010000127.1, forward strand.
GAGAAAGCTGCCCGAGCCGCAAGATAGAAGTGCTGCAAGCTAAAGTGCTTCGAGACTGAAGTGCCGACACCAAAAACTCGGCAAGCACAACTTCTTATTTTCAAGCAAAGTGAATCTGCAAGCCCCGTTCAAGTTTTAAAATAGAAACCAAACCAACCACCAAGGAACCCTAAATGCCAGAAAAATATGTTGCCACAGACCCTGCTGTTCTTGCGGGTCTAGACAACTATAAAAACCTGCCTGCGGTTCAACAGCCGACCTGGCTTGACCAGGCTGAGCTTGAGCGTGTGAAGGCTGAGCTGAGCATTTTGCCTCCGCTAGTTTTTGCCGGTGAGGTCGACACTTTGCGCAGCCGTTTGGCAGATGCCGCCGCTGGCAAAGCCTTTTTGATGCAGGGTGGTGACTGCGCCGAGACTTTTGTTGACGCAACCGCTGACCGCATTCGCAACCGTGTGAAGACCTTGCTTCAGATGGCTCTGGTTTTGACTTATGGTTCTTCGATGCCGGTCATCAAAATGGGTCGCATGGCAGGTCAAATGGCTAAGCCGCGCAGCTCGAACGATGAAACTCGCGATGGTGTGACTTTGCCTGCCTACCGCGGCGATGCTGTGAACGGCTATGACTTCACCGCTGAGTCACGTGCCCACGACCCGCAGCGCCTGCTCAAGGCCTATCACACCTCAGCTTCGACGCTGAATCTAGTTCGTGCTTTCACAACCGGTGGTTTTGCCGACCTACGCTCGGTTCACGAGTGGAACAAAGGCTTTGCCGACAACCCTGCAAACGCTCGTTACGAGTCGTTGGCTGGCGAAATTGACCGCGCCATCAAGTTCATGGCCGCGTGCGGTGCTGACTTCAACGAACTTCGCACCACCGAGTTTTATGTGAGCCACGAAGGTCTTTTGTTTGACTACGAGCGCCCGCTAACTCGCATTGATTCGCGCACCGGCCTGCCTTATGACACTTCGGGTCACTTCATTTGGATCGGGGAGCGCACCCGTCAGCTCGACCACGCTCACATTGACTTCATGTCTAAGATTCGCAACCCAATCGGTGTCAAACTGGGCCCTAACACCCAACCTGACGACGTTCGCGAGCTTATCGAACGCCTTGACCCGAACCGCGAGCCTGGCCGCCTAACCTTTATCACTCGCATGGGCGCCACCAAGATTCGCGAAGCAATGCCAAAGCTTGTTGAGGCTGTCAAGGGCACCGAGTCGAACCCGTTGTGGATCACCGACCCGATGCACGGTAACGGCATCACCACTTCAAACGGATACAAGTCGCGCCGCTTCGACGACGTGATGGATGAAGTTCGTGGCTTCTTTGAAGTTCACCGCGCTGCCGGCACTGTGCCTGGCGGAATTCACATTGAGCTAACCGGTGACGATGTCGCAGAGTGCTTGGGTGGCTCAGAAGACATCAATGAGGCCGAGCTAGAGAGCCGCTATGAGTCGCTGTGCGACCCTCGCTTGAACCACATGCAGTCGCTAGAGCTTGCATTCTTAGTTGCCGAAGAACTGGGCAAAGCCAAAAAATAACTAGAGGCTGCTAATAATTTCAGTAGCTGCTCAAAATCACGGTGTCGCCGACATGTAGGGTGGCACCTTGATTTTTTGAGGCTGAAGTCACTTTGGCAATGCCATAGTTCGACTGAAGCTGGTTGGTGCTCACTACGGGCACAAGACCAACATCGGTGAGTAGCTTTTGGGCTGCCGCAATGGTCTCGCCCACAACGGTTGGCATGATCACGGTTTCTGACCCTTTTGACACCACAAGTTGCACTTTTGAACCGGCTCCCATCAGGCTGCCGCTTGGCACAAGTGAAATCACGTTGCCTTTGGCAACCGTGTTGCTGTATTCAGTGGTGATGGTGGGCCGGGCTAAGCCGGCCGCGGTTAGCAGGGTGGTGGCAACGTCTTGTGACAAACCAGCGACCACGGGCAACGGGCCGAGTGAAACTTTGAGACTGATTGCGCTGTGATCGGCTATTTTGCCGGTGGTTTTGCCGACGCCAACGAAGCCCGTGTAGTCATAAATTTTGGTTGCTTCGCTGTTATTGAACCAGCTGTCGACTTTGCCCAGGGTGAATCCGCTGGTGGCGATTCGCGCAGTGGCACTAACCAGGTCAAGACCATAAAGGTCGGGTGCGGCAACCATTTTTGGTCCGCTAGACACAAAAATCTTAAAGTGAGTGCCGTGAGTGGCAAGGGTGCCACCGGCTGGGTCGGTGCGGGTTACTTTGCCTTTGGCAACGTCACTCGAGTTTTCTTGAATCACCGATGGGTTGGAGTCGAAAGCGGCCAGGTTCTGCTGGGCGTTGCTAAGGCTTTGGCCGGCAAGGGCAGGAACAGTGTTGAGCGCGCCTGGGCCTGCCGAAAAGTACCAGCCGGTTGCCGAACCGGCCACGAGCACGGCAGCAGTCAGAGCAACCCAGAACCAGCCGCGGCGTCGTTCGCTGCGACGAAGTTTGGCCCAAAAATCGAGTTCGGCTGCAGGCTCTGGTTCTTGCAAAGACTCATCAAAGTTAGGCAAAACCTGGGTAGCTGAAAAGCCAGAGGTGCCAAAGTCGTCATCGTTCCAACCGTCGCCAAGCACCTGGGTGCCATCGGTGTTATTCCAAGGTGTCGCGGCAGCAGGCTCGACGTCATAGTCGCCGTCTTCGACGAAACCCTCTTCACCAAAAAGCAAGGCGTCGTCGGGCAAAACCGAGGTTGGCGCCAGGTCACGCGCAATTCGAGCGGTTTTAGCTTGTTCGATTCGGCCGATCTCTTTTTGGGCGCGCACAATCACTTTGTGAAGTTCTTCGGCGTTCTTGGGGCGGTAGTGCGCCTCACGGGTGGTCGCCCAAAGTACGATCTCGTCTAGCAGCGGGCTAATCGTGGCTTTCACAGTTGAAGGCGCCGGCACTCGGTCGTTGGCGTGCTGATAGGCAACCTGAACCGCTTGCTCACCCTCAAAAGGTTGGCGACCGGTGAGCATCTCAAACATCATGATTCCCACGGCATAAATGTCGCTGCGGGCGTCAGCTAGACCGCGAGTGACCAACTCGGGCGACAAATAGGCCACGGTGCCAATCAAGTTGCCGGTGGTTGTGTTGTTCTGAATCTCGCGAGCCAAACCAAAATCGCCAAGTTTGATGCGACCGTCGTCGGCCAAAAATACGTTCTCAGGTTTGATATCGCGGTGCAAAATGCCCGCCTTGTGAGCTGCCGCTAAGCCCGCTAAAACGCCTTCGATTAGCTCAAGAGTTTGCTCAGAGTCAAAAGCACCAAAGTCATCGAGGGCCTGCCGCAACGTGATGCCCTTGATATATTCCATGGCCAAAAACACGAGCGCACCGTCTTGCCCCTGGTCAAACACGTTGATCAGGTTTGGGTGCGCTAGAGCTGCGGCGATTTTGGCTTCACGCGTGAACTTCGAAACAAAACTCGCATCATTTGCTAGATGCGGGTGAATGACCTTGAGTGCAACTTTTCGGTCGAGTCGCAAATCGGTTGCCAAAAACACGCTAGCCATGCCGCCTTGGGCTATCAAAGAATCAACGTGATAGCGACCGCCAACGGTTTGACCGATTATTTGGCTCATGTCGTCTCAACTCTTTGGTTTCTGGCGAGCAGCGTTTGCTGCGCTTTGGGCGTTCGAATCTTGATGCGGCTTGAGCCAACATCCTTGTGAATATCGTGCCACAGCACCCCTGCGATTTCGTTTAGGTGCTGTTGTGTGGCAATCTTGTGGTGTGACTGATTCACTTGCCAATGTTTCTGCTTGGATAACTGTTCCTGAAGCTGCCGACCTATTGGGTGAACCGCTTGGGCGAGTTCGCCGACTTATCGAAGAACACTCGCTCATCGGCGTCAAGCGCGATGGAGTCTTGAAGGTTCCCGCCGACTGTATTCAAAACGGTGAGCCGCTACCAAGCATTCGCGGAACCATTCTGGTTTTGCTTGACTCTGGTTTTAGCGTAGAAGGCGCCATCGAGTGGTTGTATTCTGACGAACCCACTTTAGGCAAAACGCCTATGGCCGCTTTGCTCGATGGTCAAAAAACTCAGATTCGCCGACTAGCTCAGGCACTAGCGCTCTAAATCAAACTCGTGTCTGCGGCTGCCGCAGTTGAGCTCGCGCTCTAGCTTTGGCGGTTGATAACTCGCTCAGCGAGCAGCTTGAGATTTGCCTTGGCGGTGTCATCAATCGGCAGGTCAGCTAGTGCCAACAAACTTTCGTCAGCCAAGTCGTTAATCATGCGCTCGGTTTTAGCCAGCGCGCCTGAGTCGACAATTGCCTGTTGCAAAAACGCGATTTGTTCGGCATCTAAGTCGCGACTCGTCAGCAGTTCTTCAAAAATGCGTCCGGCTGAATCTGGCAAGGTTTCGCGGGTTAGCGCAACCAAAACCGTTCGTTTGCCCTCACGAAGGTCGTCGCCCGCTGGTTTGCCGGTGACAGATGGGTCACCAAAAACGCCGAGCACGTCATCGCGCAGTTGAAAGGCCATGCCTAGGGGAATGCCGAAGCTCGAGAACCCGCGACGCAGGGCAGGGCTGGCGCCGGCAAAAGCTGCGCCGATCAGAAGCGGCGCCTCAAGGCTGTATTTGGCGGTTTTATAAAGCATTACGCGGTTCGCACGGGCTACTGCCTCGTTGATTGGTCGCGACGGTGCAGCGTTTTCTTCAACAACATCAAGAAACTGGCCGGCCATGACTTCTACGCGCATGCGGCTGAACTCTTCGCGGCAAGCGGTCGTGATCTCGTCGTTAGGGGAGTGCAACAGCGCGTTGCCAAAGATTTCGCTACTCCAAGAAAGCATTAGGTCGCCAACCAACACTGAACCGGCAACTCCAAAACGCTCGGGCGAGCCAGCCCAGCGCTGCTCTTGGTGCCAGGTTTCGAATCGTTTGTGTACTGCCGGGGCACCTCGGCGGGTGTCTGACTGGTCTAGTAGGTCGTCGTGCACTAGCGCTGCAGCGTGAAACATCTCAAGGGCTGTTGTGATCGAAATAATGGCTTCTGCCGAAAGTTTGCGCTGTTCGTCGTTTTGTTGAAATTCTGCGGTGGGCAATGCGGCCATCCATGCCCAATAAGCGAACATCGCTCTAAAGCGCTTGCCGCCGGCCATGAGCGACTTGGCAAAGTCAATCATCGGCACGAGGTCTGGTGAAATGGCTTCGAATTCGCCTCGACGGTCGTGGCAAAAGTCGTCTAGTTGACTTTGAATCAGCTGAAGCAGTGTTTTAGGTTCGGTCACCCCTATAGCCTAATCTGCAGTCTGCGGTTAGAATTTAGAAACGGGTTTCTAGACACCTCGCCCGCATTATTGGAGGCCAAATGGCACTGTCAGATCACGAACAGCGCATGTTTGAAGAGCTCGAGC
>CAIYTL010000128.1 GCA_903929105.1 uncultured Micrococcales bacterium
CGCCAATCACGTCAACTGCCAAAGGCAAAGCGGTGCTTTGAACTCGAGCGTAATAGCTGGTGTGCTCTTTGCCGGTTGAAGCGTTAGAAGAACCACCCACCGAGTCGAAGGCAATCGCGATGTCAAGTGCGGTTCGAGCATTGGTGCCCTTGAACAGCAGGTGCTCTAAAAAGTGGGTGCTGCCAAAGTGGTTGTTGGTTTCGTCGCGTGAGCCAACCGCCACCGAAAAAGAGACGCTGGCGCTGGCAGCTGCCGGCATGGTCTCGGTTAAAACGCGAACACCGCTGTCGAGAATAGTGCGGCGAACCACACTACCCTCGCTAGCGGTGAACGAGAGTTCGCGCTGGTCTAAGTCAAAAATAATCTCTGTCATGGCTAAACCAGCCCTTTGCTTTTTAGTTTTAGAAAGATGTTTATTCTTCGTCGCCTGCGTCAGCAGCAGCGCCTTCTTCACCCTCAACAACTGGAGCAAGTGAAAGCTTGCCACGGTCATCAATCTTGGTGATTTCAACCTGCAGACGCTGGCCAACCTCAAGAACGTCTTCAACGTTCTCAACACGCTTGCCCTGAGCAATCTTGCGAAGCTCTGAGATGTGCAACAAACCATCTTTGCCTGGCACTAGCGAAACGAACGCACCAAAGGTGGCTAGCTTCACAACGGTGCCCAAGAAACGCTCGCCGATCTCAGGTACGTGAGGGTTAGCGATGGCGTTTACGGCGGCACGAGCAGCTTCAGCTGAAGGGCCATCGGTTGCGCCGATATACACGGTGCCGTCTTCTTCGATCGAGATGTCTGCGCCAGTCTCGTCTTGAATCTGGTTGATCATCTTGCCCTTAGGGCCAATGACCTCGCCGATCTTGTCAACTGGAATCTTCACTGCGATAACGCGTGGAGCAGTTGGAGCCATCTCGTCAGGAGCATCAATGACCTGCTCCATGATGTCAAGAATGAAGTGACGGGCTTCGCGAGCCTGAGTCAACGCGCCACCCAAGACTGAGGCTGGAATGCCGTCAAGCTTGGTGTCGAGCTGAATCGCGGTTACGAAGTTGCGGGTTCCGGCAACCTTGAAGTCCATGTCGCCAAGTGCGTCTTCGGCACCGAGAATGTCGGTAAGAGCTGCATACTTGGTCTGGCCGTCGATGGTGTCGCTGATAAGACCCATTGCGATACCTGCAACGGTTGCCTTTAGCGGAACACCAGCGTTAAGCAGTGCAAGAGTCGAAGCACAAACCGAACCCATTGAGGTTGAACCGTTTGAACCTAGAGCCTCTGAAACCTGACGAATCGCATAAGGGAACTCGCTGCGGCTTGGCAAAACAGGAACCAAAGCGCGTTCTGCAAGTGCACCGTGGCCAATTTCGCGGCGCTTAGGAGTGCCCACGCGACCAACTTCACCCGTTGAATAAGGAGGGAAGTTGTAGTTGTGCATGTAACGCTTGCTGGAGACCGGGGTCAAAGCGTCGATCTGCTGTTCCATCTTGAGCATGTTCAAGGTAGTGACACCAAGAATCTGAGTCTCGCCGCGCTGGAAGATAGCTGAACCGTGAACGCGAGGAATCACGCCAACTTCGGCATCGATCAAACGAATGTCGCGAAGACCACGGCCGTCAATGCGAATGCCCTCGTTTAGCACGCGGGTGCGCATAACCTTTTTGGTTACAGACTTGTAAGCAGCGCTGAACTGAGCCAACTGAGCCTCATCAAGACGCTCCGCAAGCTTCTCTTTGGTGCTTGCCTTTAGGGCGTCGTCAGCGTTCTGACGCTCTACCTTGTCGGCGATCTGGTAAACCGTTGCAAGCTCAGCCTGAGCTAGTTCTGCAACTGCGTTGTAAACCTCGTCGGTGTAAGGCAAGAACACTGGGTATTCTGCGGTTGGCTTCGCAGCCTTGGCAGCCAAACGAGCCTGCGCCTCAATAAGTGTCTTGATGAAAGGCTTTGAAGCCTCAAGACCCTGAAAAACTACGTCTTCGCTAGGCGCAACTGCACCCTCAGAGATTAGGTTCCAAGCGTTCTCTGAAGCCTCAGCTTCAACCATCATGATTGCAACGTCTTCGACGCCGTTCTCAACGATTAGGCGACCGGCAACAACCATGTTGAAAACGGCACGCTCAAGCTGTGAGTACTTAGGGAACGCAACCCACTGACCGTCGATAAGTGCAACGCGCACACCACCGATAGGGCCTGAGAATGGCAAACCAGCAAGCTGAGTTGACATCGAAGCAGCGTTGATTGCGATTACGTCATAAAGCTCATCAGGAGCAATGGCCATAACCTGAACAACAACCTGAATCTCGTTGCGCAGACCGTCAACGAA
>CAIYTL010000129.1 GCA_903929105.1 uncultured Micrococcales bacterium
CGCGGTGTAAGCTGCCGAAAAAATGGTTGGCAAGAACTTGGGCTCAACAGCATTCACCACGAAATCAACTTCGTAGGTGCGACACAGCGCAACCATCGAGGCGGCATTGCCGGCGTCAACTTGCGCTGCCACAAAACGGTCAGCAACGGCGTCGCCGTGACGATTGCGAACCCATTCGATGCTGGCCTCAGCGCGTCGAATGTCGTAGTCAGAGACCACCATTAGTTCAAAAAAGCTACGACCAGAGGCAATTTTTACAATGGCATCGCCCACACCGCCGGCGCCGATAAGCAATATTTTCATATTGCTAGCCTAGCGATTTGCTTCGAGAGCCTGCTTCAAGTCAGACAGTAGGTCGTTGATGCCTTCGAGCCCGACAGAGAGTCGAACCACGTCGCCGGTTACTTCAATCGGGGTTCCCGCAGCCGAAGAGTGTGTCATCTCAGCCGGGTGGTTCACCAAAGACTCAACGCCACCGAGGCTCTCGGCGAGTGTAAACAAGCGCAAGGCTTGAGCGAAACGAATCGCCTCAGCCGTGCCAGCTTTTGATCCATTTTCGTTACCGGCAAACCGCAACGAAACCATGCCACCAAAACCGTGCATTTGGCGCTTAGCTAGCTCGTGTTGCGGGTGAGTCGGCAAGCCTGGGTAATAAACTTCAGCAACACCTGGGTGCTTAACTAAAAACTCGGCGATTGCAGCTGCATTCTGCTGGTGGCGATCCATGCGCACCGCAAGCGTCTTGAGTGATCGATGGGTCAGCCAGCTGTCGAATGGGCTAGAGACCGCACCGAGTGCAAAGTGCAAATATTTGAACTGCTCTGCAAGCTCGGCGTCGCTAACCACGACAGCACCGCCCAAAATGTCGCTGTGCCCGCCTAAATATTTGGTTGTTGAGTGCACCACGATGTCAGCGCCGAGCTCTAGCGGGCGCTGCAAATAAGGCGAGCAGAAAGTGTTGTCAACTGCGGTCAACGCACCATATTCATGTGCAACGCGCGAGGTGAGGCTAATGTCAAAAACCGTTAGCTTTGGGTTGCTAGGAGTTTCGATCCACACCAATTTGGTTTTGCCCGGGCGAATTGCCGCGCGCAATGAGGCCTCATCGTTTAGGTCAGCTAGGTCAAACTCGATGCCCCACTCGCGATAGATCTTGTTAAACAGGCGATAGGTGCCGCCATAAAGTTCATTAGCCAAAACCACGTGATCGCCAGGCTTCAAAGTTGCGCGAATCACTGCATCTTCAGCTGCAATGCCGCTGGCAAAACTAAAACCAAACTTGCCACCCTCAAGGTTGGCGAGTGCCTCTTGCAAGGCGTCGCGAGTAGGGTTAGCAACTCGGCTGTATTCATAACCGTTGCGGTGAACGCCCACTGAATCTTGGCGGTGAGTCGAAGCCAAATAAAGTGGCGGCATAACCGCGCCGGTTAGCTCGTCTGGTGCCTGAGCAACGTGAACGGCACGAGTTTCAAAATCAGTCATGGTCTTCTTTCAATCGCAGGTGCGCGGCAGGCGCACGTTTTCGCTAACTCAAGTTTAAAGCGAAAACCCGCCAAGCCAAACGGCCTGACGGGTTTTCGACGTTTTGTTGCGAGAGATTACTTAAGGGTAACCTTTGCGCCAGCAGCCTCAAGAGCAGCCTTTGCCTTCTC
>CAIYTL010000130.1 GCA_903929105.1 uncultured Micrococcales bacterium
CTTCTTCGAAGGTGCGAATGAACTCGCGGCCGATGATCTTGCGCTTGGTTTCAGGGTCGCTCACACCGGCAAGGGCGCTCAAGAATTTATCTTCAACATCGACTGTCACAAGGCGAATGCCGGTGGCCGCAACATAGTCACGCTCAACCTGCTCGGCTTCGTCTTGACGCAGCAAACCGTGGTTCACAAACACGCAAACCAGTTGGTCGCCAACTGCTTTGTGAACCAAAGCTGCGGCAACCGCCGAGTCAACACCGCCCGAAAGGCCACAGATCACTCGGTCAGTGCCAACCTGTGCGCGAATCTTGGCAACCTGCTCAGCAATAACGTTGCCCGAGTTCCAGTCAGCGGCAATGCCAGCTGCGCGGTGCAAGAAATTAACGAGGATGTCCTGCCCATAGGGCGAATGCTTCACCTCGGGGTGCCATTGCACACCGTAGATGCGGCGCTCGTGGTTAGCGAATGCCGCAACCGGGGTGGTGGCAGTTGAAGCCAAAACCTCGAAACCGGCAGGAGCTTGGGTGACCTGGTCGCCATGCGACATCCACACGGTTTGGTCGGCCGGCTGGCCATCCAAGATTTCACCACCCGCAGCAACCTTCATGTCGGTCGCGCCATATTCGCGAATGCCGGTCTTATCGACGGTGCCACCAAGAGTTTTAGCGATGGTCTGAAAGCCATAGCAGATGCCCAAAACAGGCACACCAAGTTCAAGAATCGCGGGGTCAAGCTGAGGCGAACCTGGCTCATAAACGCTGGCTGGGCCACCGCTCAAAATGATCGCTGCAGGGTTTTTGGCAGCAACTTCGGCAGCAGTGATGTTGTGGTGAACGATCTCTGAAAAGACGTTTGCCTCACGCACGCGGCGAGCAATCAACTGAGCATATTGGGCGCCAAAATCGACGACAAGAACTGGCTGGCTAATGATGAACCCCGCAGAGTTAAGAGGTGGAAAGTTTAGAAATCTTGTAACTAGTTTAAACGATTAGGCGTCGCCAAGTTCAGCGCGAACCACCTTGGCAAAGTGACGTTCAGTGAAAAACGACAAGAACGGAACAATGCCGCCAAGTGCGATGATGACGAAGCGCTTGAAGTTCCAACGCATCAGAGTCCACAGGCGAAAATCACCGAACAGATAAAACATGTAAAGCACACCGTGCACCTGAAGCACCGTCTTTGAAAGGTCAAAACCGCTAGCTGGCAAACGAGTCAAATCTTCACTTGGAGTCACAAAACTGATCGCACCTGCAGGGCCACCACCCCAAACGATGTAGCCCAAAACGTAGTGAATAAACATTTCAACGACTAGCAACAGCAAGAAACTGCCGGTGACATAAGAGGTCACAGCATAGTAGCGAAGCGCCGTGCGAATTTGAGGGGCTTGAGCTGCCAGAGTGGCTTGCGCTGCGGTGCTCTTGGCGCCGTCGTTATTTGGGTTTGACATGGCTCTAGTTTAGCTTTGCGCTTGGTCATCGGCTTTGCGACGAAGCCGCTCGTCTTCAACCAACCGCCACCACATGAACACTGCGAAGCCCGCAAACACGCTCCACTCAATGGCATAAAAAGCACTAAGCCAGTTGACGTTGTCGAGCGGAGCCGAAGGCGCAGTGCCGAGCATGATTGGCTCGAGGCCAAAGCTAGAAATTGGGTCGCTTGCCAACACTGGTTGCGAAATCAGATATTGCCCGAGCGTTTTGCGCTGCTGAAATGGCTGATAAAAGTTGATGAGCTGGCCAAGCGAAAGACTGTCGAATAAATAAGGTTTGTCTGGATGGCTTTGCAATGGCGCCTCAGCGTCAGTGAGCACACCGCTGACTCGCATGCTCACACTGCGAAGAGTTTCAACGTCGAGTGCTTTTTGAGCGCTCAGCGCAGCATCGGCCGTTGCGGCCCAGCCCCAGGCAATGGTGAGGTCGCGACCAACATCGGCCGACTTCTGTGACTTCAAAATTTGGCTGTTTGTGACCAGCCAAAAACCCGATTTGCCGCCGGGTTGCAACCTACCAGCGATCACCGCAAAGTTAGCTGGGTTGGGGCTCACCGTGAAAGTGCTGAGGTTGGCATTTGAGCCCGGAATAACCGAAGTTGCAGTGGGAGTAGGGTTTGCCGCCGGCAATGCGCGCCCAAGTTGCCACTGCCCAAGCAGGGCAAAAATAGCTGCGAGTGCTAAAGCAACAACTAGGCGACCAAGCCAAGTTGGTGTGCGAGCAATCGCAAACCAATCTTTTTGAGCTTGGCGACGGGTCATGATTGGGGTTGGTTAGCGAGCGCTATAAGGAGCAACAACAACCTCAACGCGCTGGAACTCTTTGAGGTCGCTATAGCCAGTTGTTGCCATAGCGCGACGCAAGGCACCAATCAGGTTAGTGTTGCCATCGGCTGTGGTTGCTGGGCCGAGCAGAATTTGCTCGAGGCTAGCAACCTGGCCAACCTCAACGCGGTTGCCGCGAGGCAACTCGCTGAAAGCCTCTTGACCCCAGTGCCAACCGTGGCCAGGTGCCTCAGTCGCGCGAGCCAAAACCGAGCCGAGCATTACTGCGTCGGCACCACAAGAAATTGCCTTAATGATGTCGCCCGAAGTGCCCAAACCGCCATCGGCGATAACGTGAACGTATCGGCCACCCGATTCATCCATGTAGTCACGGCGAGCGCCAGCAACATCGGCAACTGCTGTGGCCATTGGTGCGTGAATGCCCAAAACTTTGCGAGTGGTCGAAGCTGCACCGCCACCAAAGCCGACCAAAACACCGGCTGCGCCGGTGCGCATAAGGTGCAGGGCAGCCTGATAGGTCGAAGCTCCGCCAACAATAACTGGCACGTCAAGTTCATAGATGAACTGCTTGAGGTTTAGCGGTTCGGTGGTTTTTGAAACGTGCTCTGCCGAAACGGTTGTGCCGCGAATCACAAAAATGTCTACGCCAGCCTTGATCACGGTGTCGTGAAACTCTGCGGTGCGCTGCGGTGAGAGTGCTCCGGCAACGGTTACGCCAGAGGCACGAACCTGCGCGATTCGGTCGCGAATCAATTCAGCCTTGATTGGCGCCGAATAAATCTCTTTCATGCGCAATGTTGCTTTGTCGGCGGGCAAGCCAGCGATCTCTACAAGAAGTTTCTCTGGGTTGTCGTAGCGAGTCCAAAGGCCTTCAAGGTCGAGCACACCCAAACCGCCGAGGCGGCCAATTGCAATCGCGGTGTCTGGTGAAACCACGCTGTCCATAGGTGCTGAAAGAACTGGCAGTTCAAACTGGTAGGCGTCAATAGCCCATGAGGTCGAAACGTCGCGCGGGTCGCGGGTGCGACGCGAAGGAACAATAGCGATGTCGTCGAAGGCCCAAGCACGGGTGCCGCGCTTGCCAACGCCAATCTGAACTTCAGTCATTTTCAAAGGTTCCTAACGGGTTCCGTAGTTTGGCGCTTCAATGGTCATCTGAATGTCGTGCGGGTGGCTTTCGCGCAGACCAGCGGCTGTGATGCGCACAAACTTGCCACGCTTCTGAAGCTCGTCGATGTTCTCGGCGCCAACGTAACCCATCGAGGCGCGAAGGCCACCGATGAGCTGGTGGGCAACCGCAGAAACTGTTCCGCGATAAGGAACGCGGCCTTCGATGCCCTCAGGCACCAACTTGTCTTCGCGCAAAACATCGTCTTGAAAATAGCGGTCTTTTGAGTAGCTCTTGGCTTCGCCGCGTGACTGCATCGCACCCAACGAACCCATGCCGCGATAGGTCTTGAACTGCTTTCCGCCAACGAAAGTGATGTCGCCAGGAGCTTCATCGGTGCCCGCTAGCAACGAACCGAGCATCACTGCGTTTGCGCCGGCAACCAGCGCCTTGGCGATGTCGCCCGAGTATTGCAAACCACCGTCGGCAATAACAGGAACCCCGGCAGGCTTAGCGGCCAACGATGCCTGATACACCGCAGTCACCTGAGGCACCCCAACACCGGCAACTACACGAGTGGTGCAAATCGAACCCGGGCCAACGCCAACCTTGACACCATCAACACCGGCAGCCACTAGCGCAGCTGCACCCTCGCGCGTTGCCACGTTGCCGCCGATAACGTCAACGTTTTTAGCGAAAGGCTCGCCTTTTAATTTGGCGATCATCTCGAGCACGGCACGGTTATGACCGTGGGCAGTGTCAACGACCAAAATGTCTACGCCGGCATCAACCAAAGCCATCGAACGTTCCCAGGCGTCAGCGCCAACTCCGACTGCAGCAGCAACCAGCAAACGACCAGCTGAGTCTTTGCTAGCCAGCGGGTATTTCTCGCTCTTGTCAAAATCTTTAACGGTGATCAAGCCGCGCAATTTGCCTGCGTCGTCAATCAAAGGCAGTTTCTCAATGCGCTGTTGAGCAAAAATCGCAATAGCGTCTTCGGGGCGAATGCCGACTTTGGCAGTGATCAAAGGCATCGGGGTCATTACGTCTTTAACCAAGGTGGTGGTGCGTTGAACATCAAGAACGAAACGCATGTCACGGTTGGTCACGATGCCAACCAGAATGTCGTCTTCGTCAACCACTGGCAAACCAGAAACCCGATAACGAGCGCAGAGGTCGTCGACTTCTTGAATAGTCGCTAGAGGGTTGGTGGTGACCGGGTGAGTGATCATGCCGGCTTCGCTGCGCTTGACCATGTCAACCTCAGCGGCTTGACGGTCGAGCGAAAGGTTGCGGTGCAAAACGCCGATGCCACCCTGACGAGCCATGGCGATTGCCATGCGGGCTTCAGTCACGGTGTCCATTGCTGAAGAAAGCAACGGCACATTGATCGAGATGCGCTTGGTCAGCTGTGTGCGGGTATTCACCGCGCTAGGCATAATGTCTGACTCGCCTGGCAAAAGCAGAACGTCGTCGTAGGTTAGCCCAACAAAGCCAAATGGATCATTTTGTGTCATTCGAAAGCCCTCAGTTTGTGACCGCAGATTAGCTCAATTCTACCCTTTAGAACGAGCCCGACCTTGCCTCACCATATCGAAACTCAAAATCGCCAAAGCCGACCAAACCAGCGCAAAGCCAACCCATCGGACAGCGGGCATAGGTTCGTGAAAATACAGCAAAGCAAGAATGAACTGAATCGTCGGAGTCAGGTATTGCATGAACCCGATAACTCGCAGCGGCAAGTGTCGAGCGGCCGAGCCAAACAGAATTAGTGGAACCGCAGTGAGAAAACCAAAACCCGCTAAAACTAGAGCGCTGCCAATGCCGTGCTCGCCAAACTGCACCCCGCCACCAACCGTTGCAACCCAAATCAGTTCGACCGCGGCCACCGGCAACAAAAAGCCAGATTCCAAAGCAAAACCGTGAAGCGGCTTGACCACCCCGCCAAGCTTTGACTTAGCTAAACCATAAATTCCAAAACTGAACGCGAGCGTGAGCGCAATAACCGGCAACCGGCCATAGTCCACAGTCAGCACGACGACGGCAGCTAAACCTGCACCAACCGCCAACCACTGCGTCAGTCGCAGGCGCTCCCCCAAGAAAATCACCGCAAGGGCAATCGTCACCAAGGGGTTTATGAAATAACCCAACGCGGTCTCAACCACTTGGTGAGTGGCCACCCCGATCACATAAGCCTGCCAGTTGGCCATGATGAACACCGTCGAAACCAGAACCCAAACCAGTTGCTTCGGAGTTCGAATTACTTGAAGGACCGTAGGCCATCCGCGCGTTATGGTGATCAACACAACAGCCAGAGCGAACCCAAAAACAATTCGCCAAACCACCACTTCGGCCGGGTTAGCGAACGCAACCAACGAAATAATGATTGGAAAACTGCC
>CAIYTL010000131.1 GCA_903929105.1 uncultured Micrococcales bacterium
AAACTTGCCGTGGAGCCTTCGACTAAAAGCAGACTGCACTTTGGGCAAGCAGCAGAGGCCATTTCTAGATCGAGCGCTATCTCTTGGGCCCAACCACCGTCTTGGGTTGTTGCGCCTGTGGCAGCCAGGCCGTTTTGGTAGAGCTGAACGAAGCACGGGTTTTTGCCGCTCGGCAAAGCTTGTTTAGCCGCCCCTCGCACACTGCAGTTGGTTAGTGGGGGCAAGCTAAAAGTCTTGCGATATTCCGAGACGTCATCGAAGGCGCTGGCCGAGTGGGTGGCGTCGATGATGGCAATCACATTGGCGCGCGAACCCTGCGCGCGAATTCCATAAGCCTTGCGAAGAGCTGTGGCGCCGAACCCAGCGGTGCCGTTCACCTGCATTGAGTCAAACCGTGTTTTTAGGCCGAAGCCCACGGCTTTGCCACTCATGACTGTTTGCCTGCGCAAAGCAAAGCAAGTGGCCCAACCCGGTTGGCGGGGGTGTGAGCAGGCGGCAACGTTGCGATATGAACGGGCTTGTGCCGACCCATAGCCTGATGCCAGTGCTGACGTTGAACCTGAGGTGAGGGCCGCAACCCCGATTGTCGTGAGTGACAGTGCGGCAAGGGTTCGCAGGGCCAACCTGCGTTGAACGAGTTTCATGGGGCTCCTTGAGTTTGGGCAACGAAACGTTGCGCTGAATGACTCGAGGCTAGGCGCAGCGGCATCCGCAAAAATGGGTGCCCACGAATCGGTGCACAAAAAGGTGACCAGCCTGTTTGTTGAAACCATAAACATGCGTAAAACTAGACGGGTGGTAAACATAAATGTGCAAGGCAAAAAATATGCCCGCACCGCTGTGTATTCAGTCGGGCGCGAAAAAATTCGAGAATTCGCTCACGCGGTCAAATCGAGCAACCCTGTCAACTTTGATGTTTTTGCGGCCCAAACCGCAGGTTATGCAGATCTGGTCGCGCCGCCCACCTTTGCAGTAGTTGTGCAAGAACGCAGCCTTGCCACCGTGCTGGCTGACCCAGAAGCCGACATTGACTTCAGCCGTGTGGTTCACGGCGACCAACGATTTGTGCACGTGCGCCCAATAGTGGCCGGTGATGAGCTCACGAGTGAACTGACTGTAGCCAGCGTCAAAACTTTAGGCGCACACTCGATGGTTACTTTTGAAACCCAGATTTTTGACGAAACCGGTGCGCTAGTTTGCACCGCGATTTCGACTTTGGTTGTTAGAGGAGACGAATGATGACAACTCACTCACTGCCAAAACTTATTGAACTTGAAGTGGGCCAAGTAATCGGGTCAACAGAATTTTTGCTAACCCGAGACAGTTTGGTTCGATACGCCGGTGCGTCAGGTGACTTTAACCAGATTCACTACCGCGACGATGTGGCAGCTGCAGTGGGTCTGCCAGGCGTGCTAGCTCACGGCATGCTGACGATGGGAGCCGCCGTTCAAGTGGCGGTTGATTGGGTTGGCGACGCTGGCCGAATCGTTGACTATCAGGTGCGCTTCACTAAGCCGGTAGTCGTGCACCCAACCGATGGTGCGGTGCTGACCGTAACAGGCAAAGTCGGCGCAATCGACGCCGAGGCACACACTGTGCGAGTCGATTTAGAAGCCGTTTTTGAAGACGCCAAGGTTTTGGGCAAAGCCCAAGCCGTGGTTCGACTTTAATTTTTAAAAAGGATGAACCCCATCGCCACCTCGCCGCTAGCCAAACTCACCACCATGGGTGTTGGTGGCGCCCCTGATTCGCTCGTGGTTGCTGACACTCGCGAAACTTTAATAGAAGCCGCACTTGAACTGTGGAGCACCGGCGAAGACTGGCTGATACTTGGCGGCGGCAGCAACATTGTGGCAGCTGACGATTTGGCTGGCCTAAACGTGATTCAGGTGGCAACTAAGGGCATCGAAACCCGAGTTGACGTCAATAAACACTTTTTGAAAGTGCAGGCAGGCGAAAGCTGGGATTCACTCGTTGAGGCAACGGTGCGTGACGGCCTGGCCGGTCTTGAAGCAATGAGCGGCATTCCCGGCTCAGTTGGTGCCGGGCCGATTCAAAACATTGGGGCCTACGGCCGCGAGTTGGTTGATGTTTTGGTTCGTCTCGAGTTTCTCGACTATGAAACCGGTGAACTTGAAATTCTTGAAAACGCTGAACTTGGCTTTGGCTATCGTGACAGCATTTTCAAAAGCGGCGCGGCAAGAAAATCTGCTAAAACCGGCATCATCACGTGGGTCGAGTTTGAGCTGCAAAATCTTGATGGTTTGAGTGAGCCGATCAACTCAACCCAGTTGGCCTCTGCTTTAGGGCTCGAACTCGCAGCCCAGGCTAAAGTCGGCGCCATTCGCGAGCAGGTGCTTGCCCTTCGAGCCAGCAAAGGCATGGTTTATAGCCACGAAGACCTAAATTCACACTCATGCGGTTCATTCTTTACGAACCCAATCGTGAGCGATAAGTTTGCGCGAACCCTGCCCGCCGATGCTCCGCGGTGGCAGACGCCAGAAGACGATGGTCTGACAGTTAAGTTGAGCGCGGCTTGGCTAATCGAGCAGGCCGGCATCGGCAAGGGTTTTGCTTTGCCGGGCTCAGGCGCGGCAATAAGCCAAAAGCACACACTGGCTATTACGAACCGAGGTTCAGCCACTGCGAACGATGTTTTTGAGTTGGCCAGCTTTGTTCAGCAGCGCGTTTCTAACACTTTTGGCATCAACCTTGTGCCCGAACCAAACCTGATTGGGTTTAAGGCTTTTTAGGCAAAAAGTTTTTGAAGGCGGCCAATGCCTTCAAGAATCGCGTCGTCACCCAACGCATAGCTCATGCGAACGTAGCCACTCGGGCCAAACGCTTCGCCGGGCACGAGTGCGACTTCGGCGGCATCCAAAATGTAATCGCAGAGTTCAAGCGAAGTGTTGATGGTTTTGCCACCCCACTCACGGCCGAGCAGTGCGCGAACGTCACTATAGACATAGAACGCACCTTCGGGCATTGGTGCGACCCAGCCAGCAATTTTGTTGAGATCAGCCACGGCCAACTTGCGGCGGCGGTCAAACGACTCGCGCATTGCCAACACCTCGTCTTGAGGGCCGGTTAGCGCTGCGATTGCGGCCCGTTGCGAAACGTTCGAAACGTTTGAGGTTAGGTGACTTTGCAGGTTGCCGGCGGCTTTGATTACGTCAGCCGGGCCAACCATCCAGCCCAGACGCCAACCGGTCATCGCATAGCTCTTGGCAACTCCGTTGACCAGAATGGTTTGGTCGGCCAACTCAGGCACGACCTCGGTGATCGAGTAGGCCTTGATGCCGTCATAGACGAGGTTCTGATAAATCTCGTCGCTAATCACCCAAATGCCGGCCTGAAGCGCCCAACGGCCAATGGCCTCGACTTCTTCGCGCGAATAAACCGCGCCGGTAGGGTTTGACGGAGAACAGAAAAGCATCGCCTTGGTCTTAGCTGTGCGGGCAGCCTCAAGCTGGTCGACAGTAACTTTATAGCCCTGGTCAGCGCCGGCGAAAACTTCAACGGTCTTGCCCCCAGCCAATGCGATGGCTTCTGGATACGTCGTCCAGTAAGGCGAAGGCAATAGCACTTCGTCACCTTCGTCAACGATCGTGGCAAAGGCCTGATAAACCGCCTGCTTGCCACCGTTGGTG